>DATELB010000247.1:0-7847 GCA_035277085.1 Nitrospira sp.
AGTCCTCGGCGATCTCAAGGTCGGAGACAGCATCAGCGTCAGCGGCACCTGCTTGACCGTCGTGACGAAGAACGAACAGTCATTTGCCGTCGAGGTGTCGCCGGAAACGCTGTCGATTACGACGCTCGGGCGCCTGACGGGCGGCGCCCCCGTCAATCTCGAACGCGCGATGAAGCTCAACGAGCGGATCGGCGGTCACCTTGTGGCCGGGCATGTGGACGCTGTAGGCCGCATTCGAAGCCGGTGTCAGGAGGGCAATGCGACGGTCTTCGTTATTGAGGCGCCGCAGGAAGTGCTGCGCTACTGCGTGCACAAGGGTTCGGTCACCGTCGACGGAATCAGCCTTACGATCAATGACGTGACGGATCATTCCTTCAGCGTCGCCATCATTCCACACACGGCCGCCGTCACGACTCTCGGGTTGAAGCAGGTCGAGGATGAGGTCAATCTGGAATCGGACCTCATCGGCAAGTTCGTCGAACGGCTGCTCCAGCAGAGAAGCGCGTCGCCTAAGCCGGCTCCGGTCATCGATAAGGACTATTTGAGAAAACACGGGCTTCTGTAGACCCACGTCTGACGTGCATCCCCTGTGATTGCATGCAAGCGGTGGTTACAATAATGGATGCGCTCTTCATCGATTCCCTCGATCCTTCCTGAAGGGTTCGTGTATCACCCCGACTGGATCACGCCAGAAGAAGAATTGACCCTCCTCCGGCATATCGAGCAGCTGCTCTTCTCAGAGGTCAGGATGCATGGCGTCATTGCGAAGCGGAAGGTCGTGCATTTTGGATGGGATTACGGCTACGACTCTTGGACCATATCGCCGACAGACCCGGTTCCGGAGTGGCTGCTGGACATCCGCTCGCGTGCTGCCGTCGTCATGGGCGCGGCACCCGAAGCAATTGAAGAAATTCTGGTCACCCGCTATGAACCTGGCGCCGGCATCGGATGGCACAGGGACGCGCCGATGTTCGGACCGGTCGTGGTCGGTGTGTCGCTATCGGGGACTTGCCGTATGCGGTTTCAGCGCACGGCGGCGGGACAGCGTCGGACGACAGAAGCGGTGTTGAGCCCGCGGTCGGCGTACGTGCTAGCCGGTCAAGCGCGCGGTGTCTGGCAGCATTCGATTCCACCGGCGAAGGAATTGCGATACTCGATTACGTTCCGGACTCTCAAAAAGGCACCGGCGCGCGGCGTCAGGTCGAGTCAGGACTGGTTGCGCGCTGAAGAACGGTAGGCGAAATACAAAGCCAGCCCGGCAAAGCCCGCAATCGCGATCCCCGCTCCCAATTGCGCGCCGAAGCTGATGCGTCCCACGTAAATCTTGTATAGCTGCAGGATGACGATCGGCAGAACGACCGCGAGCGCCAGGGCCATCATGTGCCGTCTCAAATAGATCGGTTCTCCGGGTTTTCTCATCTGAACCCTCACTCCGCATGATCGTCGCAGGTTTATTTCACCAAGAACGGCTTTGAGTCCTGGCCCGATGCCGTGGTGACCGTGACGATGGCCAATCCTTTCCTTCCACCCTTCGGGACAGTGGCGGTGATTGTCGTTTCGTCCTTCAGCTTGAAGTCTGCGGCATTACCCGGACCGAACGACACGCCGCGCAAGCAATCGGCCGAGCCGAACTTTGATCCGGTAATGGTGACTTTGTCGCCTGTCTTGCCTTCATCGGGAGACAATTTTTCGATCTTGGGCGCCTCTCCGAAACAGGCCTTGGCTTTCGCCGCCTTTTCGGCCGTTTGATACGTCGGCTTACCCGTTTTGGATTTGGGGGTCTTGGCATCGGGCGACGCTTTCGGCTTTTTGGGAGGCGGCGTTGTCTTGTCGGCGGCCAGGCCGGTTGCGGCCTGACCGGCTATGAGTGTAAGGGCGATGAGTACGACTCCAATGATCGTCCTGCGGCTCGTTCGCTTCACCATGCCTGCCTCCTATTCTTCAATCGTGGAAATGTCTCCGGGATCCTGTCCCAGCTCTTTGGCTTTAAGCACACGACGCATGATCTTCCCCGACCGCGTCTTGGGCAGCGAGGTCACCACGTCGATTTCCGAGGGGACCGCGATTTTTCCCAGCTCATGCTGGACCTGATCCTTGATCGACTGAATGAGCGTCGGACTCGCGGTCTGGCCTTGCTTAAGGATAATGAATGCCTTGATCGTTTCACCGACGGTCTTGTGCGGTTTGCCGATGACCGCGGCCTCTGCGACCGCCTGATGGCTGACGAGCGCGCTCTCCACCTCAGCCGTTCCAAGGCGGTTGCCCGCAACCTTGATCACGTCGTCCGCCCGGCCCATAAACCACATGTAGCCGTCCGCATCTTTATGGCACACATCGCCGGCCGTGTAACAATTCGGGATCGTCGTCCAGTAGCTCTTGTAGCGGTCCGGGTCCTTATAGATGGTCCGCATCATGGACGGCCACGGCTTCTTGATCACGGCGAATCCGCCCTGGTTCGCCGGCAGCGGATTGCCCTGCCGGTCCACGACGTCGGCTTCGATCCCCAAAAATGGTCTTGTCGCGGACCCGGGTTTCAACGGCACGGTGGGGAGGGGCGTAATGAGAATTGATCCGGTCTCCGTTTGCCACCACGTATCCATGATGGGTTTATCGCCGCCGCCGGCGCGATGGAACCATTCCCAGGCTTCCGGATTGATCGGCTCACCGACGCTCCCAAGAATACGCAGACTCGAGAGGTCATATTTTTTGGGCCACTCTTCGCCGTGGCGCATCAGCAGGCGAATCGCTGTCGGTGTGGTGTAGAAGATCGAGACGCCGTAGCGCTCGATCAAATCCCACCAGCGGCCCGGGTTCGGATAGTCAGGCTTGCCTTCGGCGGTAAGTATCGTCGCGCCGTTCAGCAGCGGGCCGTACACAATATAGCTGTGGCCCGTGACCCAGCCCGGGTCCGCGACGCAAAAATACACGTCGTCGTCCTTGAGATCGAAGACGTATTTCGTCGTCGTGTACGTTCCGACCATGTAGCCGCCGTGCACGTGCACCACGCCTTTCGGCTTTCCGGTCGTGCCGGACGTATAGAGGATATAGAGCGGTGTTTCCGAATCGAGAGGTTCGGCGTCACACACGCCTTTCTCGTCTTTGAGCCAGGCGGTCCAATCAATTTCTTTCGGCGGGGCCGGCGGGGGGCCGGCGTCTTGCCGCCGCACGACGACAACATGCTCCACGGTCGGGCACTGCTTCAGCGCCTCATCGACGATGGGCTTGAGATGGATGATTTTGGTCCGATCGTATCCGACATCCGCCGTAATCACCAGCCGTGATTCGGCATCGTTGATGCGGCTCGCAAGAGCCGGGGCGCTGAAGCCGGAGTAAACGACGCTATGGATGACGCCGATGCGCGCACAGGCCAGCATGGCGATAACCTGTTCGGGAATTTTCGGCAGGTAGATGGTGACGCGGTCGCCTTTTGAAAGGCCGAGCCGTTTCAGCGCATTCGCGCAGCGATTCACTTGACGGTGGAGCTCTGCGTAGGTGAAGACCCGCTCTTGATCCTGTTCGCCGACCCAAATCAACGCCGCCTTGTTTTTGCGCGGGGTGGCGATGTGCCGGTCAAGGCAGTTATAGGCAATGTTGCAGGTGGCTCCCACGAACCATTTTGCCCAGGGGTAGTTCCACTCAAGGACCTTTGTCCATGGAGAAAACCAGTGCAACTCTTTCGCCATCCCGCTCCAAAAGGCTTCCGGGTCGGCGATCGATTTTTTATATTCGGCTTCGTAATCCTTGATATAGGCCGCAGCGACTGTCTGTGCCGTCGGGCGGTAGAGACGGCTTTCTTTGAGCAGAGTTTCGATGTTTTCCGTCATACGGCGGGCTCCAAGTGTCCATTGAGCTGCCTCGATTGCGCCCATATTTATGATGGTAGAGCGGCGGCAGCGCCGCAACCATACAATGGGACGGCCGGCGATGCAATTCCCTAAGAACCGCGGTTGACAGCCGTTCTTGGGCCAGAGTAGGCTGATTCGGCAGTGTCTTCACGCGATTGTCCAACATGAAGCTTCCCTCCTCACGTCCGCTATTCCGATCACGTATTCTCGCCATTCTGATCAGCGCTGGTTTCGGGTTTGCGCCGGCCAATGCGCAGATTGGAAAGCCGGAAGGGCTTTATTACAAGTCCTGGGGCGTCGTCATTGGGATTGAAAATTACCTGCTGGCGCCGAAAATTCCCGGCGCCGTCGAAGATGCCAAAGCGGTCGCCCAGGCGCTGCATAAGTTGGGATTCGACGAAGTCGTCGAACTCTACGATAAAGAGGCCACTTCCCGCCGATTGCAGCAGACACTCGTCGATTTTCTTCCACGCAAAGTCGGCCGCCAGGATCGCCTCGTGATTTACTTCGCTGGGCATGCCGGCATCACACAGACCGCCACCGGCAAGGATCTTGGCTATCTTGTTCCATGGGATGCGCAGCCCGGGAACGTATCGAAAGCGGTGACCTTCGAGCAACTGAAAGAGTTCAGTCACCGCAGCGCTTCCAAACACACATTGTTGCTGTTCGACACGGCGGTGCGGGGATGGGAGGCCAGCGCGGCGCAGGCGCTCTCGCTCGAAGGACGCAGCGCGCCTGAAGAGGATACGGAAAAGCGGGCGGTTCAGGTCTTGACGGCGGCCGATAAGGGCGAGACCGCAGCACGCACGCAGGACCGCAGTCTGTTCGTGCAGGCATTGTTGAAAGCCTTGGCAGGGGACGCCGACCTCGATAAAAACGGCTGGCTGACGGCCTCTGAATTGGGACGGTACGTGAGCCAACAAGTATCGGACCAAACCAAGAACGCCCAACACCCCGTATTCGCACAACTCGAAGGTGACGGCGATACGATCGTGATCGAAGGGCGAAAAGCGGCCTTCCGCCTCGGAGGGGAACCGCAAACGCCGGCCGAGCGGCAAGCCGCGGCGAGGATGCAGTATGAGCAGGCGTTTGCCCTGCTCCAAAGCGGGAAATCGCGGGATGAAGCGTTGGAGCGCTTGAACAAGGCGATCGAATACGACCCGAAGTTCGGCGATGCCTATGTGCTCAAAAGCTATGTGAGGCTGGAGGTGGTGCCTGATATCGACGATGCGCTGGCGGCGGGGAAGTTGGCCGTCGAATATGCGCCGGAGAATCCCGATTCCTATTACACGTTAGGACTGATCTATGAAAAGCGCGGGGAGTATGCCGAGGCGGAGAAGGCTCTTCGTGCAGCGTTGGCGGCCAATCCAGGCTACGTCGACGTCTATTTTACGCTCGGCGCGTTGTATGCGGACGAGCTGAAAGATCAAAAGAAAGCGGTCGAGGCCTTCGAGCGGTATCTCGAGCTGGGCGGGACGCACACCCGCGCCCGCGAAGCCGTGGCACAATCCCGCGCCGAACACACGCCGCGGCCGCCCGCTGCCCCTTAATCCTTTCCTCCTCCCTTCAAGTATCCGAGACCGATCTTGAGCGCGCGCCTCGTGATTTCCGGCCAGCGGACCTGCGGAAATTCCGCAAGCACCGCCGCGGCTTTCGGGTCCTGTACGTCAAGGTTGACGATTTTGATGATGCCGTCGTCGATCTGCACGTCAGCCACGGAATTTCCTCCTTCATCATGTCAGATGAACAGCTCGCCGCCCGGCGGCTGCGTTGACTGCATGAAGGGTGCATGTTAGCATGTTTTGCCCAATTTTCTCGACCATTTGAGGTAAGTTTGGTAGGTATTTAACGATCACTTTCCAAGGAGGGGTCGCATGAATCAGGTACGAGGGAATTTCTCAAACGTGATGCGCGCTGGGATGGCCCTCATGCTGCTGGCGCTTGCGGCATGCGGTGGGCCTCCGAAATGGGTCAAACAAGGCTCGGGCGCCTACAACGACAAGGACACGAAAGCGTTCTACGGCGTCGGTGCCGTGACCGGTGTCAGAAATGAGCCGCTCGCCTGGGACACTGCGGAGAATCGGGCCCGCGCCGAGATCGCCAAAACCTTCGAAACCTACACCGGCTATCTCATGAGAGATTACGCCGCCTCCACCACTGCCGGGGACTTCACACGCAATACCGAAGAGCAAAATGTCGAGCGCGCCATCAAGACGGTGACCACGACCACCCTCAGCGGCGTCAGGCCTATCGAACGATACAAGGACGAGAAGACCGGCACCTACTACGTCTTGACGAAATTGAATCTCGAGGAGATGAAGAACAACCTCGAGCAGGCCAAAGAGCTTAACGCTCAGGTGCGCGATTACGTCCGCAAGAACGCCGACAAGCTCTTCGAGCGGCTCGAAAAAGAAGAAGATAAGCGCGCCAACCGGTAACCACACACGGAGGAGCCGGTAATGAACCTTCCGATGTCATCTGCCCGTGCCTTGATGTTGGCTGTCGCGTTGGTTGGCCTTGCAGGGTGCGGCGCCGAAACGAAGGTCACCCGCGTCGACGCGGGAGTCGTGACCGATTTCAGCGGCCGCTGGAACGACACCGACTCGCGGATCGTTGCCGAATCCATGGTCAAGGAGGCGCTCGAGTACCCATGGCTGGGCAATTTCAGTCAATCGAAGCGCCGGCAGCCAGTCGTGGTCGTCGGTACCGTATTGAACAACAGCCACGAGCACATCAACGTTCAAACGTTCGTCACCGACCTTGAGCGAGAACTGACGAACTCCCAAAAAGTGACGTTCGTTGCAGGCAAGAATGAGCGAGACGAAGTCCGCACAGAGCGGAAAGAGCAGGCGATGTATGCCAGGGAGGACACGCAGAAAGCTCCGGGCAAAGAGATCGGCGCCGATTATATGATGAAGGGCACCATCGCCACGATTCTCGACGAGGCCGACGGCGCGAAGGCGATGTTCTACCAGGTCGACTTGCAAATGGTCGACCTCGAAAGCAACGCAAAGGTCTGGTTCGGCCAGAAGAAGATCAAGAAAGTCATCGAAAAGAAACGAACCGTCTTTTAGGCTCCACGACCTCGTTGAGGCCTTTTGTGTTACGCCCCACTGCTCATGCTTCGGCACGGTGGGGCGTTTCTGTTTCTGCAGGAATGTGGGCAGCGGTGTTGGTCGTCTTGACCCTGGGCGGCTGCAGCGCCTCGGGCGAACGCTACGTGCTCGTCGACAAGAGTCTCCTCGCTAGCGATTACCGCCAGGCCGACGCCATCATTCAAAAAGCCGAGGAGGAGTACGGCGCAAAGAGCCGCGTCCTGTACGGAATGGACCGGGGGATGACGCTGCAGCTGGCCGGCGAATACCAGCAGAGCAACGACGTACTCGAGCAGGCGGAACAGGAAGTGGAGCGCCTGTATACCAGAAGCATACGCACGGAATCCTTTGCTTTCATGACCAACGATAACAGTCTGCCCTTTGAAGGCGAGCCGTATGAGCAGGTAATGATCAACGTTTTGAAAGCCTTGAACTATGCGTCGATGAACCGCTGGCAGGACGCGCTGGTCGAGGCCAGGCGCATCGATCACCGTCTCAACGTGTTGGCGGATCGGACAAAAGACAAGGCGGCTTATCACGACGACGGGTTCGCGAGGTATCTGAGCGGCATCCTCTATGAGAGCACCGGTGACACCAACAACGCGTTCATTGCCTATCGCAAAGCGTATGAGACGTTCGACAGGTCGCGCGCCTGGTCGCACACCGCAGTGCCGGCGCAGCTCCGAGCCGATCTCCTACGGACGGCCAACGCGCTTAACCTGACGCAGGAATCCGCGGAGTACCACCAACTCTTCCCCGACACATCATGGAAAAGCATGGAGGAGCAGCAACACCTCGCCCAAGTGCTTGTAATCAGTTATAATGGCCGCGCTCCGCTCAAGGAGGACCAGTTTCTTGACCTACCGATTAGCTCGGATGCACTCGCACTGGTGCTCGTCAATCGGGG
>DATELB010000248.1:0-2686 GCA_035277085.1 Nitrospira sp.
CGCGGGCCGAGATGGTAGACCGCGTTCATCGTGCGCGGATTGTTGATGTTGTCGCTGGACACCAATGAGGTGTCGAGGGCGCCAGGGCGCGAGGTGTGGAAGAGCTGATAGGGAAAGCTGGTGTAATCGGCTTCCCATGAGAAGATGCGGTCGATCCAAAAATATTGGGCGCCGACGTTAGAGCTCAGATGCTTCCAACCCGGACGTTCGGGATCTTCCGGAGGCTTGGTTGGGATCGGTCCGACATGACAGAACCCGCAGGACATTCCCACGCGGTAGGGCTTCACGAGATCTTTCGAGAGGTAATAGGTCGGGTCTTCGTAGTACCGCTTGGGATCCCATTTCTCAGCGGCTTCTTTGCCGAACTCGGGATTCGGAAACAGCCGCAACCCGACAATGCCGGTGGCGTAGCCGTAGGAGGAACCGACAGGCACCGTCAGGCCTCGGGCTCCAGTCTTGACGCCGGGATATTTCGTTTCGTTTTCGAACGGGTCCGGCGGGCAATTAGGGCTAGTAATGCGCTTGTCGAGCCATAGGCCGAAGCGGTCGGGGTCCGGGCCTGTCGCCTTTTCAAAACACGGTTCGTTGACCAGGCCGAGGTAATACCAGCGATTATCGCGGCTGAACTTGAGACCCGGATGTGAGGAGAGCGTCTTGAGGAAATCGAGCGTGCCATAGCTGATTCTCGATAACTCGTCCCAAAACTTGTCGTTCCCGCCGGTCCAGACGATCCAGGTGTTGCGGCCTTTGATTTCTTCCGGCGACAATTTCACGCCGCCATCCATGTCGGCGAAGTAATCCTCGTCGGCGGCAGGAAAGGAGGCGGCCGCGCGCTTGGCGGCACGGGCTTCGTCTTCGACTTCGCCGGGAGTGCCCGGGTGATGCGGTAAAAACGGCAGTGATTGGCAGCTGAGCAGCAGAATGATCGGAACGGCGATCGCAACCATGAACAGGACAAAACGTTTCAGCATGCTTCCATACCCTTAATTGAACGCCGGGTCGTTGATCGCATCCTTGCGAGCGTTCCACCCCAGGTCGTAGTACTCGCCTCGGTCGCGTGCCCAGGGATCGAACGCGTTGACGACGTGTGCGAGCTCCGGCTGTAGCTCGGGAATCGTCCTTCTCAACACACACTTGAGCGGTGATGGATCGACCTTTTGGAACATGAGCCAGCTGCGTTGCATGCACTGGCCCTCGGGGCCGTTGTTCATGACCCATTCCACGCCGAGCTTGCTGTAGAACTCCTTGGTGAAGCTGGACGTAAAGAAGCGGTCGCTGAACAGCCGCCTCGACGCATTGAGGATGAAGACCTGAAATTGCGTTTCCGAAATCGCGAAACCGTGCGGCCTGACGGGCTCGGCGAGCCAGCCGACGATCGTGTCGAGGTCCTCGATATTGTCGACTTCGTCGCCGTTGGCGTGCCCCAGGCAATCGTCGATGTCTGACCACTGAGTGACTCGTCCGGACTGGGCTTTCCAACGTTGTGATGTCGTGATGACCTTTGATCTGTCACAACGGTGGCGGCCGTAGACCGCCCGCAGCCTCTTGACGAGCTCGGTCTGCCGGTTCAATTCCAGCTGTGCGGAACGATTCTCCTTGGCGGCCTTCGCGAGGTTCTCATCGATGAAGTCATCGAAGCTGGTCAACGTTTTCAGGCCGTACTGGCGGCGAAATTCGTTGAAGCGCGGCACGCCCCGCTCGCGGTCACGAATCAGATCGAGCGCCGCCACGTCGATCTGATGGCCGGCGCCGTCGACCTTTAGGTTTTGTAAAAATTGCGGATGGTTCAAGAGCGTCAACCGGCCCAGCCGTTGCCTGCCCATCGACAGGGCCAAATTCGCCAGCCCTTGCTCGTGCATCACCGTCGTGGCTTTTTTCCTGAACGTGTCGACGACCGGGATCGTTCCCTGAATGCGATCGGGCTGCTGGAGTTGCCGGTGCTCGATCAAGTCGGGCAGCATCGGATGCAGGCGATAGACGGTGATGAATTCCTCTGGAAAGTTAAATGGAGAGCCGAAGTGATGCGTGCCGCCATTGATATGATCCGGAGTGGGAAACGTCCACTTGTTCGGACAGTAGAAGATGTGCCAACAATCCCGAATCTCGTTCCGCATGCCGAAGATGCCGGGCCCTCCCGCGAAGGCTGAATACCTGAGATTCGCCTCCGCCAAGTCACCCGACTGCTTCATGCGGTCCATGACGGTCTCAATCGCGGCGCTTACCATGGGATGATTCTTCGCCAGCCCCGACCAATTCGCGTTCATGCCTTTGTTGAGGGCTTCGTCGTACAACAATTGGGTCGTCCATTCGATGGTATGGATCTTCGCAATTTCCGCGGAGACGACGAGCCGGGCGATCTCGAAGAGCTCTCGCGGCGTCACGTTGCCGAACGTCACCGGCGCTTTGGGATCGTCGGGCCGGCGCAATCCGCTGTCTTCGTTCGGATCCTGGCTGCGAAAATAGTCGACGAATTTGTTGTGCTCCCGGGCGAACACGTTATGAAAGAAGCTCAGGCCGATCGACCAGTTGTCGGGGAACGCCGTGGCCTCCTGACCTTCCCACAGCGGGTTCATGTGTGCTCTGTCTGAGACGTCGAGTAGCGGCAGATAGCCTTGCTTCCAGCTGTCGCGCTCCTTTTCGTCGGCCGGCGGCGGCCCGATCGGGCGCATGAGCAGCTTGGCCTGAT
>DATELB010000249.1:0-7364 GCA_035277085.1 Nitrospira sp.
GGGCTGTCAGCGAGGCGTACGAGACCGAGTATTACGACGAGCGATACCTCCGCGCAGAACTGCAGACACAGCAGGCGTGGGCTCACACCAAGGTGCCGCTCGTCTCAAAATATCTGGCCAAGTCAACACGACGACCTAGGGTCCTGGAAATCGGAAGCTTCGTCGGCGGGTTCCTGCTGGAGGGCCTGAAGCAGGGCTGGGACATGGTCGGAGTCGATCCCGGCCGGGACGTTGCGGCATTCTGCCGCGAACGCGGACTGCCGATCTTCGAAGGCACAGTCGAAGATGCGCGCTTCCCTCCGGGCTCCTTCGACGCCATCGTGGTCTGGAACACATTCGACCAGCTCCCCGATCCGCGGCCGCTGTTGGAACAGGCGGTCGTCTTGTTGCGGAATGGAGGTGTGCTCGTCATACGAGTGCCGAACGGTGCCTGCTTTGCGTGGATGATGCGGCTCCGTGCCCGCTTCCCCCGGACGCTCCGGCGCCCGCTGGACGTCGCAATGGCCTGCAACAATCTGTTGACGTTTCCCTATCTATACGGCTACTCGCCGGACCAATTGTTGCGGCTGACAGCACCGTACGGGTTCAGGTTGGCCGCTTGCGTTCCCGACCAAGTCGTGTCGGCTCCTGCAGGCCATCTTGCCTGGTGGGCCCTCGCCGAGGAGCGGACCGTGAAGGTGATGTTCCGGGCAATCGCCGCACTGTGGCCGGATAGCCGTACGCGCCGCTACCGTACCTCGCCTTGGCTGGACGTTGTCTTTGAACGGCCATGTGCGGACCCACGCGAAACGGACAGGAAATTCAACCTAGGGGTTGTCCCAGTGTACTCCCCCCTGGTCTTCGAGGACACTGGCTTTAAAAGGTCGGCTAATCGGTGGGATCGGAAAGGAGGCTTGTTATGAAAGCTCCCGTTCAAAAGATTCCATTCTCGTCGCTTTTGGTTCCGAAGCTGTTCAGTGCAGGGACCCTCCGACGTGCCGGCGTTCGTCAGCAACCGGCACGGTCGGGTCGTGGTGTGGATTCATGGCTGGTGTTCAGTT
This sequence comes from Nitrospira sp., assembly GCA_035277085.1. Taxonomy (GTDB): domain Bacteria; phylum Nitrospirota; class Nitrospiria; order Nitrospirales; family Nitrospiraceae; genus Nitrospira_C. The sequence goes on from DATELB010000249.1 coordinate 1,041, forward strand.
TGACCCGGATGTGCAGTCCCGGCTTGCGGCGTAACAAGTGAGCCTCTGCGGACAGGCTTCGTTCTGCGCGGGGGGATGACCGTCCGTGTCTGCGTCGCCATGGCAATCTGCATGTCTGTTATCGCGCCGCAGTTGATGCAACGATAACCGCTGCAGTGAAATGGGCCGTCGAAATAGTCGAACACCTTGAAACCTCCGCATCGCTCACAACTCATGCTGGCGTCTCCTTCTTCAGAAAAGGTTCGTTGCCCGGCGGGACCCGCATCCCTCTACCCCGCCCTTGCTACCCCCCTTGGGAAGCACAAAGATTGCCAGGCACACGATTCGGATGTAGGTCGTTGAAATTACAAAGAACAATTCCGTAAAACGGTCACTCCAGCTCTTTTTCACTGGCTGATGGAATGGGACAACTTGTCCCGAACGAGACATGGGTATAGACGAGCACAGACCCGCCCGCATCGATACAGGCAGCAGGCTCGCCGTGACAATCGTGCTTCTGCTGACCATCACGCTGGCGACGTTCGCCGCCGATCGCGTACTGCCGTTGGGCGTTGCCGTGTGGCTGCTTTATTTGGTTCCCGTCGTCCTGACGACGCAGCTGCTTCCCCAATACACCGGCGTGGCGTTGGCCATCAGCAGCGGCCTGCTGTTGATCGGCATGCTCGATTCAAAACAGGGCATTTCTTACGAGTTGGCCTTGATCAACCGCGCGCTGGGGCTTGTGGTGCTGTTGTTTACAGGCCTTTTTCTGCTGCAGTACCGCCGGGTCGCCGAAGCCTTGCGGGAAAGTGAGGGACGCTATCGCCTCCTGCTCGAGCAGCACGGCCGAGCCCGTGCAGAGGCAGCGCTCCACGAGGTGCAGGAACGGTTCAAGAGCATTTTCCACTCGTCGCACGATGCCATTGCCTATGCCACGTTCGACGGACGGCTCCTGGAAGTGAATGACGCCTTTGTGCGTCTCGTGGGCCAAGGGCGGGATGTGCTGTTGAGCGCCGAACCGCCCTCCGCACTCTGGGGATCTCTTGGCCTGGCACCCGAGCGGTTTCGGAAGCTCCAAGAGACCGGTGAGCCGCTCGCCTATGAAATTCAATGCCGCCAGAAGAACGTCCATGCCGAGTGGCTTCACGTTCAGGCGTTTGCGGTACTCGGTTCGGACAAAACCACGTCGGGCTTGGCCGTTGTGCTGCGCAATATCAGCGACCGCAAGCAGGCTGAAGCAGATCTTCGTCATACCGGCGAAGAACTGCGCACAAAAAACGAGGCCTTGGCGCATTCGAACGAAATGCTCTCGGCCGCCCAGCATGCCGCCGCCCGTGCACAGCGGCTTTCGGCCATCGGTCAGTTCGCGGCCACCGTGGCACATAAGATCGGTACGCCGCTGACCGCGCTCTCGGGCCATGTCCAGCTTCTGATGGAGGATCTATCGCTGCCGTCCAAGGTGCGTGGTCGCCTGCAGACGGTCGAGGCGCAGATCGAGAGGACCTCACGCATCATTCAGGATTTGCTGCTCTATACGAGACGCGCCCCGCCGGTACGGACCAGGATCGATATCAACGACTGCTTACGGGAGTGTGCCAGCCTCTTCCGTACCGAGTGCGAGCGCCAGCACGTGGCTTGCATTACGGAACTGACCGCGGATCTTCCACTCGTCGAGGCGGACCGGCAGCATATGCAGGAGGCATTCAACCACCTGATCGAAAATGCCCTCCAGGCAATGCCAAACGGAGGATCGCTTTGCTTGCGCACGGCTGCAGCCGATCCTGTTACGCTGGGCCGAGGGCTGCATCAAGCGGGCGCCGTCGCCATCGAAATCGCCGACACGGGCCACGGCATCAAACCCGACCATTCCGCGCAAATTTTCCAGCCGTTTTTCACCACCAAACAGGCCGGCAGGGGGACGGGACTCGGCTTGGCGATCGTGCAAGAAACCGTGCGGGCTCACGACGGGCGGATTACCGTCGACAGTGAGCCCGGTAAGGGCACCACGTTCACCATCCAGCTCCCCGCAGCCGCAAAGGAACACGTTAATGGATGATCCTTCTCACATACTGGTCGTCGATGATGACGAAGAAACCGTGACCCTCCTTCAGGAGATCCTCTCGAAGGAAGGCTACAGCGTGGACACGGCCGCCGACGGCAAGACGGCACTCGACCGTATCGGCAGCCGTTCGCCGGATCTGGTGATTTCCGATATTCACATGCCGGATTTGGACGGCATGGGGTTGCTGGCTGAACTCCGGGTACGGCATCACGACGTGCCCGTGATCCTCATGACGGCGTACGGATCCCTCAAAACAGCGGTCGATGGACTGCGCTCGGGCGCCTTTGACTACCTCAGCAAACCCTTCATCGTCGACGACATCCGCCTAGTGGTGCGCCGGGCGCTGGAGCACAAGAATCTTTCCCGGCAGAATCAGGCGCTCAAGGAGCAGCTCAGGCATCGATACCGGTTTGACAATCTCGTGGGCAGCAGTCCTGGAATTGTGTCCGTGTATAAGTCAATCGCCCGCGTCGCGAACACGGAAAGCACTGTGTTGCTGCAGGGCGAAAGCGGCACGGGAAAAGAGCTGATCGCACGTGCGATCCATGCCAACAGCGCGAGGAGCACCGGTCCCTTCGTGGCGGTCGACGGCGGCTCGCTTGCGGAAACGCTTCTGGAATCCGAGCTTTTCGGCCATGAGCGAGGATCGTTTACCGGCGCGGTGGCCTCGAAGAAAGGCTTGCTCGAAAAAGCGCATCTTGGGACATGCTTCCTCGACGAGGTGGCCGATCTCTCGCCCGTGTTGCAGGGCAAACTGCTGCGGGTGATTCAGGAACGGGAGATCCGGCGGGTCGGCAGCACGTCTCCCATGACCATCGACGTCCGCATGGTCGCCGCGTCTAAAAAAGACCTTGAGCAATTGGTCAAGGCCGGAACATTTCGCGAAGATTTGTACTATCGCTTGAATGTGGTCACCATCAATATCCCGCCATTGCGTGAACGCGCCGAGGATATTCCCCTACTGACACAGTATTTCATTCAAATGTACGGGGGTAAAAAGAACCCTCCGGTGACCGGTATTGCGCCGGAGGCCATGGCGTTGTTGAACCGCTATTGGTGGCCTGGCAACATCCGTGAGTTGGAACACGCCATTGAGCGGGCACTGGCGCTGACACCGCATCCCGTCATCTTTCCGGAGGATCTTCCGCAGAGCATTCAAAGCGCCACTGTGCAGGCTGCTGCTCAAGCCCGGGGATGGGTCACGTTGGCCGAACTCGAAAAAGATCATATTCTCAGAGTGCTGGAAGCGCACAACCAGGATCTTGGCCGGGCGGCGACGATTTTGGGCATCCATCGCAAGACACTGCTGAGAAAACTCCGCTATTTTGGATTTCCCTGCTAGTACGGACACCTTGTCCACCCCTGGACAGAGCGTCCCGATCTCAGGGGTATTTCCCGGGTGGTCGACCGGTCCAAACCTTCAAGAGTTCGACCAATTCTCCCGATTCCACAGGGGTCCGGACCTTGCTACCTCTCAGAGGATGACCAAACGGCAAGGAGGTTTCGCAATGGATGGCTATGGAAAGCGGGTCCTGGTCGCGGAGGACGACGACGCTGTTCGGACGCTCATCTGCTCCATCCTGACCGATGCCGGCTATAACGTCTACGAAGCCTGCGACGGCTTGGAAGCCATCGACTCGCTCAAGAAACGGCGTTACGACGTCCTCTTGACCGACTACCACATGCCAAAGATGGACGGAGTGGAGTTGCTCGACCTCGCTGGGGCGATGTGGCCTGAATTGCCGGTCATTTTGGCGACCAGCGACATCTTGCTGACGGGCCAGACGGCGCAGGGGTTGCTTGAGCCGGCTTACGCCGTTCTGGAGAAGCCATTCGACCGTGTATATTTGCTCAATACGATTCAATCGGCCGTTCACGGACTTCCGAAGCCGGGGCCTCACAAGCGCCGGCAACCTGAAACGACGTTCCAAGCCTTCGCCTAGCGGCAAGCTCATTCATAACCGCCCATGGAAGTCGATCGTACGCTGTCCGAATGGACGATAGGCACCGCCCCCATCAAGTGGAGCGCCGTCTTCGGCGGATGGGCGGTCGGTCTCGCGCTGCAGATCGTGCTCACGCTGGCCGGACTGGGATTCGGCGCCTGGGCGGTCGACCTGCACGACGCAAACCCCACAGAGGGTATTCCGCTGGGCGCCGCCGTGTGGACGGCGATCTCGATGCTAAGCTCGGCGTTCGTCGGCGGCTATTTGACGGCCCGCTTTTCAGGGACCACCGAACGCGGCGAAGGTCTCTACCATGGAGTCGTCGTGTGGGGCCTCAACTGGCTGGTGCTCGCCTGGCTGACGACGACCGCGATGGTCATGATGATTGGAGGCGCCTTCTCGGTCTTCGAGACGGCGCTTCACAATGTGGTCCAAGGCATCGCGCCTACGGCCGCCATAGGTATGCGTAGTGCCGCCCGGGTCAGTCTGCCCGTCGACGACCTACGCCGGGAAATCGAATCGGTGCTTCGTGCCACCGGTAAACCTGAGTTGCAGCTGGGAGAAGCCGATCGCAACGGCGAACGAACCGCCGCAACATCGCGTCGCGGCCAAGTACTGAGCCGGATCACCGACCAATCGTTGGCCGAATTGCGGGACGCCTTGTCAATGCTCGACCGCGAGGCGGCCGTCAGCATGATGGTGAATCGCTACGGCATGTCCGATGCCCAGGCACAAGACGTCGTTCAGTCGACGATCGGCCTGCTCACACCCGCTCAGGATACCCTGCGAAGTGCGAGGCAGCGAGGGACAGCCATGAGCGCGGAAGCGCTGGACCGTCTCGGCATGATTGCGTTGTGGCTTTCCGGATTGGGCCTGATCAGTCTCGCCGTTTCGGCGATCGGCGGAATGGTCGGAATTCCCGAAGACGCGTTGATTGAATCGACGGCTCATACACAGGCTTATGCGGAAATCAGGCGAGCGGGTTAACGCTCGGAAGCGGCCATGCGCACTCCCCATTGCAGATTGGCCCACGAAGGTGACGCTGGCCGACTATTGAGACTCTTGGTGTGGACAGCAGCGCTCTGGATCGCCATAGCCGCCGGCCGCCCCGCAGAGGGAGGCCCTGGCGATCCTCAACCGATTCCACCGGCCCCTCTGCCATCGCCCCCGGGAAAACCGATTCCGCCCTCACCCGTCCCACCCCCGCAGCCGGAACCCATTCCACCGGCTCCAATACGTTAGATCGTCCATGCCTGCCGCGAGCCATACCCCGCGAACCCGGACGAACGGCATCCAATTGATGAAGACCTCCGCTTCCAGGCACGGATCTGGCGAATCGAGCGCATCGGCTGGTGGGGCATGGCAGCGATCCTTGCTGCCGCCATTGCAGGACTGTTTGGGCATGGTCCCATCAGCCGGACGACGGCGCCGCTTGCAGATCCGGCCGATCCCGGCGGCGGAATGCTTCTGGACTACGAACGGTTTGGACGCGCCCACAGCGACTCTCAGTTCGTGTTGAGCGGACCGGCCCGACCGCCTGCAGGCGGACATTTTTCTCTCTGGATTTCCGAGGAATATTTAACCGACGCGGAGCTTATCCGGATTACGCCGGAACCGTCGACGCAGGATGTCGTGTCGAACGGCGTGCGCTATTCCTTTCGTGTCGAGGAAGGACCGCGGACGGTCATCTTCCGCTTCCAGCCGCAACAGCCCGGGCGCCTGTCGGGTGCATTCCGTTTGAATGACGGGCCGCCCACCTCGTTTCACCAGTGGCTGTTTCCGTGACATGGCCTGAATGGCAGACGGATTCGGAGAGACCCAACAAAGGAGGTACCCATGGACGCTGTGACGCGCGGCGCGGCCGTGTATTTGTTGTTGCTCATCATTTTCCGGCTCGCAGGGCGCCGCACGCTGGCCCAGATCACGAATTTTGATTTCGTTTTGCTGCTGATCATCAGCGAGGCGACGCAGAATGCCATGATTGGAGAAGACTACTCTGTCACCAACGGGGCGCTGGTCGTGCTGACACTGGTGGGGTTGGATGTGCTGCTGTCGCACGTGAAGCGATGGTCGCAGGCGGCGGAAATGTGGCTGGACGGTAAACCGACGATCATCGTCGAACAGGGCCGGCCGAAAACCGACATCATGCAGCGTGCCCGGATCGACGAGGACGATGTGCTGATGGCTGCACGCGAAACGCACTTGGAACGTATGGAGCAGATCACATACCCCGTGCTCGAAACGAGCGGAGACATCTCGATCATTTCGCGATTACATGCCTTTGACGATTTTCCCCGTCTCGGCATCGACCCGCAGCCGCCGAGACTCGTTTCCGGTATC
>DATELB010000250.1:0-9000 GCA_035277085.1 Nitrospira sp.
GCCTCGACCAACGCGGTCTTGCCGGATCCGACCGGTCCGCCGATGCCGATGACGGGGACGTGCTGCGAACGCGCTCTCGTAACACGTCCGCCGCCGCAATCGTGTTCATCGGCTCGATGCATGATCCCTCATCGCGTGATCGTCATCATGAGGCCTTACGAGCGGAACAGCCGCGACTCCAGCCGCGCGTGCCGCATCGCATAAATGTCGTGGACCGGGGACCACGAGTCTAACCCGGTTTGCGGCCTGGCCTGCCGGCTCAACTCGGTGATGAGCGGTCCCCATCCCGCCAATAACTGCTGCCCCTGCTGTTGTCCGACTGGCAGCAGCTTCATCGCGGCGGAGACCTGACCCTGAGCCATTTGATACAAGAACGCGGCGACGGCATCTTGTCGCGACCAGTCGCAGGCCGCCAACGTGAGGCCCATGGCCACGGCCACATGGCCGGGAGTCCTCCCTTTTCCCACTGCGGTGCCGAAGTCGCGCAAGGGCCGATGGCCGGCAAATTGCTCGACCGCTAATTTGATCACCTGACGTCCCATCTGCCGGCTGGCAAGCCGCGAGTCCCGCCCCAGTTTCAATGCCTCCAGCGCCTGGTCGACGGCGAGCGCTTCTGCGAGCCGGCCGGTTGCCGCGGCCTCATGGGCGACCGCCACGGCCACGGCCTCACGTCTGCCGAGTCCATGCACCAGTAAATCCTCGACGTATCTTTGGAATTCCTTCCCGTCACGGACCGCACCATCGTTGACCGCGGCCTCCAATCCGGACGAAAAGGCGAAACCGCCCGAGGGAAAGAAGCTATCGACGAATCGAAGCCCCTTGAGAAGCGCGGCAGTCTTCACGATAGGCTCATTTTAAAGAAGTACTAGCGCCTTTACTAGGCGGGAACGCGTTTCCACTGAGCAATGATCAAGAGAACAGCTACGCAAAAGAGTGTATGAACCAACCATGTTGACCGATCTCCTGCTGCGATTTTTGATCGGAGGGCTGGTCGTTTCGGTCTTCGCTCTCGTCGGCGATCTTTTCAAACCCAAAAGCTTCGCCGGCCTGTTCAGCGCCGCCCCTTCGGTGGCGCTAGCCTCCTTGGGACTGGCCATTGCCAAACATGGACCTGCGTACGCCGCCACTGAAGGCAGGTCGATGATGGTCGGCGCCGTGGCCTTTTTTGCATACAGTCAACTCGTGAGCTTCTTGATCTTACGCTACAAGTCCGACGTCATCAGGGTGAGCTCGGCCGGTCTCTTGTTCTGGCTGGTCTCTGCGTTCGCCTTGTACGCGATCCTCTTGAAATGAGGCAGGCACCGTGAACATCTCCGTCAGTCTGTCAGGCCTCGCTCAGACGAAACCGCTTGAGTTTGCCCTTCGCTTTGTTTTCGGCGGCATCGTGACGGCTCTCGCCGGGCTGATCGCGGCGCAATTCGGGCCGGTCGTGGGCGGAATCTTCCTCGCCTTTCCATCAATCTTCCCCGCAACGGCCACATTGATAGAGAAGCATGAGGCGAAGAAAAAGAAACAGGAAGGCATGCATGGCCGCTATCTGGCAAAATGCGCCGCGGGAGCCGATGCGGCGGGAGCGGCCATGGGCACGATCGGCTTGCTGGCCTTCGGCATGCTGGTGTGGCAGCTATCGGAATCTGTCGCCCCATGGATCGTGCTGACCACGGCGACGATCGCCTGGTTTGCAGTGTCGATGACCGTCTGGATCGTTCGAAAGAGATTCTGAAACGATCGCCAGGACGAACGGTCTAGAACAAAAAATACCGATCGCGTCACAGTCTACGCAGAAGGCTGATCAAAAAGGTCGATGTTCTCACCCGCCCACCCCGGCGCGTCTCGACGCGCCGCTCCACGGCAAGGCCGCAGGGAACGAGGATCCCGAGGCGTACGCGGGCAGGATACGTTGAGGGGTACAAGCGACCGAGAACGAAGCTTGGGAAAAGACGCGTCTCGGCGCGTTAGGGCTGGAGACGCAGCCTTTTTCATCAGCCTAGAACAAAAAATACCGTTGGGCCATCGGCTGCACGATGATCGGCTCACATGTGAGCCTGACACCGTCTGCCGTGACCACGTAAGTTTCCGGATCGACTTCGATCTTCGGGAGCGCATCGTTCAATTTGAGGTCGCGTTTTTTGACGCTCCGGCAATTTTTCACGGGAACCATGCGCCGTTCCAGCCGGAGTTTCCCCGGAACACCGCGCTCGAGCGCGGTGTTCGACACGAACGTCAGGCACGTGCTCGCGATCGCGCGCCCGAACGCGCCGAACATCGGACGGCTGATAATCGGCTCGGGTGTCGGAATGGAGGCATTGGGATCGCCCATCTGCGCCTGCGCGATAAAGCCGCTCTTCAGTACCATTTCCGGCTTAATGCCGAAGAAGGCCGGTTTCCAGACGACGAGGTCGGCAATTTTGCCGACTTCCAGGGAGCCCACCTCGTGGGCCACCCCGTGAGCAAGGGCCGGATTGATCGTGTACTTCGCCACGTAGCGCTTCGCACGGAAGTTGTCGTTCTGGGCCTTGCCGGATTGAATGCCCCTCTCCGTTAGATGGCCGCGCTGCAGCTTCATCTTGTGGGCCGTCTGCCAGGTACGGATGATCAACTCCCCGATCCGCCCCATCGCCTGGGTGTCGGAGGACATCATGCTGATCGCGCCCATGTCGTGCAGCACGTCTTCCGCCGCGATGGTTTCCCGGCGGATCCGGGATTCGGCAAAGGCCACGTCTTCAGGCACCCGTTTATTCAGATGATGGCAGACAATGAGCATGTCCAAATGCTCGTCGAGCGTATTCACGGTGAAGGGCATCGTTGGATTGGTCGACGAAGGCAACACATTGGGTTCGCCGCACAATTTGATGACGTCCGGCGCGTGCCCTCCGCCCGCGCCTTCCGTATGATAGGAGTGGATCGTCCGCCCCTTGAAGGCCTTGATCGTATCCTCGACGAATCCGGCTTCGTTCAGGGTGTCCGTATGCAAGGCGACCTGCACGTCATAGCGATCGGCCACGCTCAGCGCGCAGTCGATTGCCGCCGGAGTCGATCCCCAATCCTCGTGCACCTTCAAGCCGATGGCTCCTGCTTCGATCTGCTCGTTGAGGGCGTCGGGCAGCGAGCAATTGCCCTTGCCCGTAAAGCCGAGATTGACAGGAATCCCTTCGGCCGCTTCCAGCATGCGGTGGATGTTCCAGGGGCCCGGCGTAGACGTCACGGCGTTCGTCCCGGTGGCGGGGCCGGTCCCTCCGCCAATCATGGTCGTGATGCCGGCGGAGAGCGCTTCCCAGCATTGCTGCGGACAGATGAAATGCACATGCGTCTCGAGCGCACCGGCAGTGACGATACAGCCTTCCGCGGAAATGGCTTCCGTGCCGGCGCCGCAAGCCATCCCCGGCGACACATTCGGCATCGTGTCCGGGTTGCCGGCTTTGCCGATGCCGGCGATGCGCCCGTCCTTGATCCCGATGTCGGCCTTCACGATTCCCCAGTAATCGAGGATGAGGGCGTTCGTAATAACGGTGTCGAGAGCGCCACCGGCGTTAGTCGCGCGGGCGGATTGTCCCATGCCGTCGCGGAGCACCTTGCCGCCCCCAAACACGGCTTCGTCGCCGTAGGACGTGAAATCCTTTTCGATCTCAATGAGGAGATCGGTGTCGGCCAGTCGTACGCGGTCTCCCGTCGTGGGACCAAAAAGATCCGCATACTGTTTGCGTGGAATCTTCAACGGCCGCCTCCTTCCCGGATAAAGCCCTGTGCGGCCGCCCGCGCGAGCGCCTGTGCCTTGATCTTCGGATCGTCGAGCGCCCCGTTGGTCAGGCCGTTGATCCCGTGCACCGTCCGATTGCCGGCGAACGCCACCAACGTCACGCGTTTCTCTTCCCCCGGCTCAAAGCGCGCGGCCGTCCCAGCGGGGATGCAGAGCCGAAACCCGAACGCCTGTTCCCGATCGAAGATGAGGCCCCGATTCGCCTCAAAAAAATGGCAGTGCGACCCGACCTGGATCGGCCGATCGGCGCTGTTCTTCACGGTCAATGGCTTGGTCTCGCGATGTTCTACGGCCTCGATGTCGCCGGCGGCAAAGAGAACCTGGCCTGGAATGACCGGCTTGGCGAGTTCCGCCTTGATGGTTGCCGCCAGTGAGCTTCCGCCTTTCTTCACGGGCTTCACGGGCTTCGCTGTCGATCGGCGCTTTGTGTTGGGCATGTGTTCTCCGTTGCGGTTGTCTCTTACCGGATCGGATTGTGTACGGTCACCAGCTTCGTGCCGTCGGGAAACGTGCCTTCGACCATGATTTCATGAATCATCTCAGGCACGCCGGGCATCACATCCTTGTGCGTCAGCAGCGTCGTCCCGTAGGTCATCAACTCGGACACAGTCTTGCCGTCGCGGATGCCTTCCAGCACCGCCGCCGTCAGATACGCCACTGCCTCAGGATGGTTCAGCTTGAGACCGCGCTTCATGCGATCGGCGGCCAGCTGTCCCGCCGTGTAGATCAGTAATTTTTCCTGTTCCCGTGGGGTGAGATGCATACGTCCTCTTCGTGAATCGACGGTTTTTTCTTAGGTAGCGGCCGGAAAATGCTTGCGGGAAGCCGGATGCTAGTCTACGATTTCGCCGCCTGTCAAGGCTGCGCTCGACCGACCGACTTCGCGGAGGCCCGCATGACGCAACTCGCGCTGCGCGAGAGGTTCAAGGATCACCCCTCGTTTGGCTTTCTTGATTGGGTGCTGAGGGGTATCGCGCAGGTCGTCTTTCAAAACAACCCTCTTACCGGCGCCGTGATCCTTGCGGGCATCTACTACAATTCTTGGATCTACGGAACGGCCTGCCTCGCCGGCGCGATGATCAGTACGGCCACCGCACTGCTCTTGAAGGCGGATCGAGGACTGATCAAAGACGGCCTCTACGGCTTCAACGGCGCGCTGATTGCCGTCGCGTTGGTCGCGTACACAAGTCCCAATTTCACAACCGGCAATCCGCCCAACCTGCATCTCTGCCTCTACATCGTGCTGTGTGCCGCGTTTACAACGGTGCTGATGCCCGCCTTCGGTGCGTTGCTGGGGCCGCACAAGGTCCCGCAGCTCACGATGCCGTTCATACTGGCCACATGGTTCTTTCTCGGCGCGCTACTGCAGTTCTCGACCATCGATGTCTCGAATGCCCTCAAGCCGACCTCGCCTGCCGATTTTACCGGCCCCAAACCGGCCTACACCTGGCTGACCTGGTTTTACGGCATCACCATGGGAATCGCGGAAATATTTTTCCAAGACAACTGGGTGACCGGCATTCTCATCGTCATCGGAATCGCCATCAACACCAGGATAGGCGCCGCCATGGCCCTGATGGGATCCACGCTCGCCGTGGCCGGCGCGGTCTTCTATGGCGCCCACGATGATGCAATCCGTGATGGCCTCTTCGGGTACAACGCAGCCCTTACGGCGATGGCGCTCGGCGGCATGTTTTACGTCCTCAATCTCCCGGCCTTCCTGTACACCGTGATCGGCGCGCTGGTCACCGCACGCGTCTGGGCCTCGCTCGGCGTGTTTTTGGAACCCAGCGGTATGCCGGTCCTCACCGCCGCCTTCGTTTTCGTGACCTGGCCCATGCTGCTGGCCAAGAACGGCTTCGCCACTCTGGTCCCGGTGTCACCTGCCGAGGCCACGACGCCAGAAGACAACCTGTTGCGCCATCGAGCCGCTCAAAACAGGTAGATCACATCGAGGGAGAGCGTCGGCTGGTAGCTCGTCGGCCGGTTGCCGAGCTGAAAGACGTTCTGATTGGACTTGTCGTAGCGATATTCGAGCCGCGTGACGAGGGAGGTAAAGGGTTTGTACTGTAACGTGCCGGTCATCTCCCACATCGTCTGCGCCACGGGAGCCGACTGCGCTTCGGAGGTGGCCCCAAAGCAGACGTTGGCTCGAGGTGAATACGCGGTCGTGCCCTGACACGCGACAAAGCCCCCGGCGTCTTCAAAGATCTCCGCCCGCAGGCGAACTCCCCACTGAGCGCTAAAATCGTGAATCAGATAGGCGGCCACCCCATCCCAACGCGCGTTCCGCCCGGCGCTGATGGTGCTGCTGTTCGCCTGATTGGCATAGTAGGCTTCAACGACAGCCGAGGTCCGGTCGGCAACCTGAACGCTGAGGAAGCCTCCAGTAAGCAGTTGCGTTCCGCCCCGTGTTCCGGAAGGACCATCGCGTGGTCCGGCCAATCCGTAGAGCGTCAGCTTGACGTTCTCGCTCGGAGACACCGCCAATGCATATTCCACAAGCGGATCGGCATCGGTGTCGGCCCGCGCCGAGTTCACGTAGGCGATCGCCCCGACCGACAACGAGACCTGCTTATTGAATTCGTAGGAAGCGCGGATGCCGCGCGTGGTGAACGGTTGTCCCAATCCGAAGAGCCATGAGCGGGAATAATTCGCGTTGCGCGGGCTTTCCACGACTTCATAGCCGACCACACTGTTGATCTGGCCTGCCTGGATGTTCAGCCCCCCGCCCACCGGAGCGAGATACTGGACATAAAATTCCTGAACATCCGCCCATTGGCTGATGTTGAAGCCGCCGATAAAATCCGAGTCGCGGCCGGCATTGAATTTCACATGAAACCCGACTCGATCCCAGCCCTGCCCATCAGCCTTCGCTTCACGCTCGACGACAATCTGCGCCAGGTTCGGCCGGAATTGATTCGAGTTCACGTCGAAAATCCGGAGCTGATTGATGCGGCTGGCGGGATTGTTGAAGTTCTGCGTGTACGACCCTTCCAGATAGCCGTAAAAATGCAGCCTGAGATCTTCCGACAACAACCGCTTACGGACCGCCTGTTCCGCGGCTCTCAACCTGAGAGCGGCATGTTCGCGTGCGCTGGTGGGTGCGTCAGGCTGCTCTTCGGCCCTCGCCTCGATCAGCGAGCCGAACAACGAGAGCGCAAGCATGCCAAAGATCGTCAGGCAGCGGATGACGTTATGCGAGAGACCGCATGGCACACCCGTTTCATACCCTATTAGTTCTCGAGCGGGCAAGGAGTGAGCTGTATGGCTGTCGCCAATGCGGGGGGAGGAATCTTCGGCTTCAGTTCGTGGGGCGCAGGAAGAGAGGTAACACCCACGCCCCAACAGTGCAGCCTATTACTTATGCAGCTTGGTAAATTTCGTTCCTTCGAACGACAGGTTGTACATCAGTCCCTTTTGACCTAGGACGAACGCCACGATTGGATCTTTCAGGTTGTTCGTGTCAATGGTCCCGCCGGCCCCCAACGTCACAAGAGAAACTGAGCCGTCGACACCGGCCTTCCAGCCTTCCCCTTCCCGGAAGCGTTTGAGAGCTCCCTCATCAAGAAAGACGAGATAGACGGTCTTGACTTCGCCTCCGAGCTGCAGTCCAAAGGAGCCCTGGAACATGTTGTAATAGTCGGCCGTCTTTCCTGCGATCCGGAGTGCACCCTCTCCGTACTCTCCTCCGAACCCGGCCCCTCCCTTGAGGACTCTTGGAAACACCAGCATGCCTTTACTGCTGCTGAGAAAACTCTTGCCGCCTGTCACTTCTTTTTCGAATTTTTCGATCGCATCATCAGCACCCGCGTCGATTTCCTTGGCCGAGGCCGCGGCTGCAGGGCCGGCCAACCAGCCGGTTAATAGCATTACCGAACCTGCAACCAAGGCAACAAGCCGCAGGTCGTGAACGATTCGTCTCCTCATGATCATCGCTCCCTTCAAAAAAAGAGCCGGAGTGATTTCCGGCTATGTTGGCAACCTTGTGGACGGCGAAGACTGTAGGTGATTTCACTTCCCCGCGGAACTGTCAAAAGTAACAGGGGAAAGAAGTGGCCCACACTGTTTTAATGGGTTAGAAGCTCACCATGGATAAGGACAGTGTCTTCGTTCTTTAGAGGGTAGGAGAAGGGAAGATGGGTCTAATGCGGAGTGGACTGCAAGGTCGCTGGTAATACAGGCTGAGACTGTTCGCTGCGCTCGTTCTGCTGTTGGGCTCTCTGCTCCTCGAGCAGCGTGTATGCGACGTAGTATTTGTATATGTTCGCAATATAAGTGACGGTTTCTTCGCCGATACGCTGTGCTGCGATGAGTTCGACGTTGTTGAACCATAGATAGGGATTCAAGCCACGCCTCTCCGCCTCCTTCTGAAGCTTCAGCACACGGCTGGGGCCTGCATTGTACGCAGCAAACGAAAACAGAACCTTGTTGCGAGCGTCCATCGGCTGATCCGCAAAAAACTGATTGCGCATGAAATTCATGTACTTGATACCGGCGTGAATATTAGGCTCGAGTTTCTTGATGTCGCCAGTACCCATTTCATCCCCGGTGGCCGGCATGATCTGCATGACCCCGATCGCACCCACTGGGCTCACCGCGTTTTGATCCAGTAGCGACTCCTGATATCCCTGCGCCATCATCAACAGATAGTCCATGTCGTACTGGGCTCCATACTTGCGGAATAATTCGACGGTCGCATTGAACTTCTTGATCTCGCCGGCGGAAGTCGCAGGTTTCACGATCCGCGGGCTGCCGGTGTACTTCTTTATCAGGGCAGCTCCGAATTCCGACTTCTGCCCGTACGTCTTGGCGAAGGCGGCAATCTCCGCCCCCAGCTTCGGGCTACCTTTGCGGATCATCCAGGCGATGTCCCCCCCCTTGTTGACGACCACGCCTTTGTGGGGCGTTAATCTCTTGAAGACCTGCGCCCACAACAATGCCTGATAGCGATCCACCACAACGATTCCCACCAGGCCGGCGTTGACCATCTCCAACAGATCATCGTCCTGCAGGTCTTCCGGCGCAGCTTTCAAGATCACCGGCGGCTTCTGCTCATTCTTGAAACGCTCATTGAGGGTTTCGAGATGCGTCCAGTAGCTCGAGGATTTTCGGACGAACACTTCCTTGCCTGCCAAGTCATCGACTGAGGCGATCTGGGGTGAATTTGGGCCTGTCACTGCGATTTCCTTCACGCCGCGGAAGAATGGAGTCCCGAATTCCACCAGTTCCCGACGTTCCGG
>DATELB010000251.1:0-6375 GCA_035277085.1 Nitrospira sp.
CCTCGCCACCTTAATTGATTTAGATGGTGAGCAACTAACTGCTGACACTTTCCTCTCCCCGCGGCTCACCAGCGCCGGCCTGGCGCCAAGCTGATGCCAAAACGACGTAACGCACTCTGATCCATGATGACGTACTGACGAGTCGCCCGTTCAATCCCGGTCGCGGGCTCCAAACGTCGCTTGCGCTTCCGGCGGCTCGTCAGGCGAAGCCTCTCTGCATCGTCGCCGCCGGAGAGACCATCAACTGTTGGTGTCTGGCCCCCTTCGTAGAATCGGTGAGGCAGGGTTCAGAACAACACCATGACTGCGCATTCCACCCGTGCATTCGCCGATGCGCTTTGCTGACAATGCTGCCAGTTATCGACTGAGAGAATACGTGTCATTTCGACCTCAGCCTACAACGCAGTAGGCAAACCTAACCTATGGATGTAACTAGTAAAAAGTAATTACCGGCGATGCTATATCTTGCTCATTGGATCCCCACTGGAACAGGGGGTGAGCTATGGCGCCGACGCGCGTGTTAGTCGTGGATGATGAACCTTTGGTCCGCCGGACGCTCAAACAGATCCTCACAAGCTATCAGGATCTGCAATTGGTCGGCGAGGCAGCCAATGGTGAAGAAGCCATTGCCGCGGTGGCAAGACTTCAACCAGATATCGTGGTGATGGATATTCGCATGCCCGCATTAGACGGCATCGCCGCGGCTCGACAGATTCGCGCGAAGGCCCCGCGTGTGAAAATCATCGGCTTGTCAGAACATGCGACTGGTTTCAACACAGATGCGATGGAACGAGCCGGGGCAGTAGGGGTCTATCTAAAATCGATGGCTTTGGAAGAACTCTACCCTGCAATCAAAGCCGTTTCGCTTTAATCATGATTTCAACAGGTGGAGGGAAAGAGGCGATGTCTCTTCATCACAAATACCGCATTCTCTTGGTCGATGACTGCGTGCCCGCCCGTATTACACTGCGGAGCGTGCTCAACGAGTATGTTGATCTTCAAGTCGTGGGAGAAGCGTGCGACGGTAGACAAGCGATCGAACAGGTGGCCGCATGTCAGCCCGATGTGGTCCTTATGGATTACAGCATGCCATACATGAACGGCATAGAGGCTGCTCGTCTTATCAAGAAATTTTGGGAAGAGACAGTCATTATTGGATTGTGTACGGTTCCGGAGACGTACATTACGGATGGATTTCTGAATGCAGGCGCCTTAGCGGTTGTGCACAAAGACCGGATGGAGCATCTTCATTCTACGATTCAACGCGCGTTTCCAAAAAGAGCGTCATCGGATTCCCTTATGGCCACATGAACCTGCGCAAGGCCATTAACGCCGATAGCGCCATACACTAGCGGATCGTTCTGCAACGCCAGCCTATCATCTATACCTCCACTGATATCTCTGTGTCTCGCGCCAGCTTGGGGTAATTGCCACTTCTAAGGGGAAGGTTGGCCAGCAACATTCATAATGCGGTAATCCGATATTTGATTTTCGGCGCCGTAATCAGCGAAATCGCCTTGCTGTCTTTTCCAGCGGAAGGTACCCCAATTGATGGCCCGATATCTGGCCGGGGACTGTTCGTTCGTTAAAGGTGCAAGCGGCGCATACACGGCGTCTGAGACCGGGTTAAAGAAGAAGGGGAGGCTGTAGCGCTCGCGATTCGTGCTCGCGCGCACACGATGGAGTGGTGCCGGATACCGATCGTTGCTCCAGACCTGAATGATATCGCCGAGATTGACTAACAAAGCGCCGATCACCGGCTCCACAAGGATCCATTGGCCGTCTACGCAGATCTCGAGGGCACTCACGTCGTCCTGTAGGAGAACGGTCAGTGCGCCCGCATCGGTGTGCTGATGGACGCCGAAATGCCCGGTTGCTGAGGCTGATTGCTCGGGGATCAAGGGATCGTGACTCGGATAATGGTTCAGCCGGACGAAGCTCGTGTGCCGGCCAACGAAATCGCGCGTGAACGTTTCGGGGGGCACCCCAAGACTCTGCGCGATCGCCTCAAGCACCGTGAAGGCGACCCGCTCGCACGAACGGAAGTACTCCTGCATGACGGGCCTGAAGGCCGGAGAGAGACGGGCGTCGGGCCAACGGTTAAAACCGTCCTGCGTGCCGTTGGCTGGATCATTGTCGGCGAGCTCGGGGTGGGGCGTAGACCCGAAGTCGAACACCTCCTTCATGTCGCGGGTGTTCTTTGTCAGTTCGCGGTTGTACCACCCTCGGGCGTTCTCCTTCGACCGTGACACTGCCTGCTTTGCGTCCGTCGGCAGGGAGAAAAACTGCTTGGTCTCTCGCCAGACATCTTCGATCAGGTCGGAAGAGATCCCATGCCCCGTAATGTGAAAGAACCCGTATTCCCGACAGACCGCCCCGATAGCGGTGATCGTCTCGTCGTGTTGCAGCCCCCGGCCGTCGAGGGGCTTGATGTCGATGACTGGAATTCGTTGACCGGGCATGATGATGGCTCCTGACGAGCCTCAATTGTCCTCAATCCAACGACCCACACGCAAGATCGGGACACCTCCCAGGACGGGCAAACCAGCCCGGTCTGGCTCCATTCGGCGGTCTCTACGCTATGGGTTCGTGCAGGTCTTAGGCTGTCTGGGTCTGTGGATTTGCTGGAATTGGTATACCTGGAAGGGTCAGGCGCTCGTCTGCTGGTGGACAGGTCCAGATTGAAAAAGCCTCGCGCAGACTTCGAGCAACTGCTTTCGTTCAAACGGCTTGGCTAAACATGCATTCGCGCCGCTGCGCATGGCCTCGTCGAACATCAGCCTATCGTAAGTAGCCGAGATCATTAGAATCGGAAGATCCGGATACTGACTTCGTAATTGGCGAAGCACTTCAATGCCGTGAACGACGGGCATTTCCATGTCCAAAATGACACCCGCGATACGACCTCCCCGGGCTTCCAAAGCAATGAGCGCAAGCGCTGTTTGACCGTCGTGAGCGACGATGACATCGTAGCCTTCGGCCTGCAGGGAATCCTGTATCGCCTCGCAGATGTGTGGTTCGTCATCAACGATGAGGATGCGAGACATAAATTACTCCCCGGGGCTCGCCTTTCTCAGCCAATAGGTGAAGCCGTGGCGGCGGAGCTCGATCACTTTGCTGCGGCTGAGGCTGTCCATCGCGACGAACAACTGCGCCCAGCTAAATTCCGGGGCCTTTTCGAGAAGTTCTTCAATGGTATGTGGCCTGCCATCTTGAAGCAGATCGAGGACATGTAATTCAGGCGTAGTGAGTCGTTGAGAATCGTGCTGAGCCGACGCTGACGGGGTCATCGGTCATGCCCCGCTTCTTTCGATGAGGGGTCGAGGACGAGCAGCGTGCCGCGCATGATCGGATGCAACTCGCAGTGGTAGCTATAACGGCCAGGAGGCAAGGGAGCGATGACGAAGCTACTATCGGGGGGGATGGCGATGGATTGAAACGGGCATGGTTCCTCGTCGATGCATGCGTCATGTCGAACGGTATGGAACGAGGCCGTGGTGTTGATCCACCGGATCGGTGTGCCCATCGGCACGGTAGCCTCTTGCGGCTCGTAGTATGGGGCGCTCGATTGAAAGGCAATGTCGATGACAGGATTAGCCGCAAGGGCCTCAGGTGCAGGAGCCGTTATCGAGAGGTAGAAGATGGCGAGAATGGAGAGCAGGCGCGAGATACATTCTGTCACGGACCGGATCATGGTGGTCTCCTTCCAAAGCTTGCGTCAGCTCTTGGCGAGACCACACCTTACATGCGGGTGACATAAGGACGCGATGCGGAGATCGAGCGGCGCTCATAAAGAAGGCATAAAGAAAGACGTTTTTACCGCACCTTTAGCCATTCAATCCGTGCAGAACCGATATCCCACGCCCGGGTCCGTGAGGATGAACCGCGGTCGGCCCGGGTGTTTTTCGATTTTCTTCCTCAGCTGTCCAACGAATACACGCAAGTATTGAGCCTGATCCACGTACGCTTGGCCCCAAACTTCCTGCAGTAGCATGCGGTGCGTGAGCACTTTTCCGGCATGTTCAATCATGTATTTCAAGAGGTCATATTCGGTTGGCGTCAATTTGACCAATTGGCCCTCGAGGCTTACTTCCCGTCGGTCGAAGTTCACCAACAGGTCGCCTGCGACAAAGACCGGAGCCGCACTCGTGGCCCCCGCCGCCCGTCGCAACAAGGATCGTATGCGAGCGAAGAGCTCTTCCATTCCGAATGGTTTCGTCATGTAATCGTCGGCACCGAGCTCGAGCGCTTGGACTTTCTGTGCTTCTTCTCCGATGGCTGATAGCACGATAATAGGGATTGTCGAAACGGCTCGGAGCTTTCGTACTACATCGATGCCACCCATGCCTGGCATGAGCAGGTCTAGAACGACAAGGTCTGGCCGCCGGTTTTCAAAGGCCATGATCGCCTTTTCCCCCGTCTCAGCCGTATCGACCGTGTACCCCCGCGTTTCAAGATTGACTGTGAGCGACCGACGAATTGGTGCTTCATCATCGACGACGAGAATGCGCGCGCCCGCGGTCACGACGCGCTCTCCACCGGCAGGAGAGGATTGCTGGCGGCTTGTCGGCCTATGGCATTTATGAAAGGCAATCGGACGAGAAAGATCGTCTCGCCACCGATTGATCGCGCGCTGATCCGGCCCCCATGACCTTCGATGATGCCTTTGCAGATAGCCAGCCCAAGACCGGTTCCGGGCGGCCTCGGAGACCGCGCCGACTCTAATCGATAGAAGCGCTCAAAGATCTTCTCGAGCTCATTCGGAGGAATTCCCGGACCGATATTGGTCACTGACATTTCCAGCTCTCGCTCTCTGACGGACGCGGCAAGTCGGATGGGAGAGCCGGGAGAAGAAAACTTCACGGCATTCTCTAGCAGATTGATCAGGACCTGTTGGATTTGAACAGCATCCACGGAAATGGGTGGAAGATCCGGAGCAAGATCTATGTCAATGGACCGATCTTTGATAAAGATGTCGAGCCGACGGATCGCTCCTTCAACCAGATCCTCCAAGACGTTCCATTCACGATGCGGTTGTAATGTGCCTGACTCCAGCCGAGACATATCCAAAAGGTTGCCCACGAGTCGATTCAAATAATCAACTTGCTCCTCGATGCTTGTTAACCCCTCTGCACTCACACGACTGAGCGGTTCATCATGTTGCAAAGTAAACACCAGTGATTTGATCGACGTCAGAGGCGTCCTCAGCTCATGAGAGACGGAAGACAATAGTGACGTCTTCACCGCATCGCGTTGCCGCAAGGCGTCCAACGTTCTCGCTTGGCTGACTTTTAGCGCCTGTTCCGATTTGAGGAAACGCCAGATCCCTAAGATGGCCAACGCCAAGACCACGAGGACGACCGTGATTTCCCACCGGATGAGTTGTTGAATGCGCGAACCAGAGTGTTGAGCCAAAAGCACGACGCTCTCATTGGCCGTGGTCAGCAAACGGATATTGTCTTCGAGCAGTTCGTCGCGGATGCTCTCCCGCGTCGCTGTCGGCTGGGCTGCAAGAAAGGCGTCGGCTCTATTTCTGAATTTGGCCAAGAGGCGCTGTTGTTCGACCAGTTTCGAACGGATTTCTGCTGTGGGAGCTGCAGGAACTGACACGTTGCCGCCTGGCTCTAACGGAGTACTGATAGAACCTCCATCGATGAGGACATGGAGCCGTTGCTCGAGCAGAGTGCCCGTGTCCTGATGGTGCGCCGCAAGGCCTTGGCCGGCTAATAACAACTCCTTCATATATCGCTCCAACAACATGCGCTGACGCCCGGCGATATCGATGACCAGCGCATCGGATTCTCGGTGGTGAAGGACGGTCAATGTGAGAGGAATGCTCGCAAGAGCGGTGATGATAAGCAGACCAAGAATCGCCGTAATCGGCCAGATCTGATTATGCGTCTTGCTCACCAAAGAACCCTCGGCGCCAGATAGGACATACGAAGCTGTACGGAAGGCATCTTACCAATGATTTGACATAGTCCTCCAGCCTTTCAACCTTTGGTAGGTGCGTTTGTGACCCAATCAGGCTCTGCAATCGTGAACCCAGTCCCGAATCTATGTACTTCCAAGGCTGCGACACACCGGAATTCAAATAGCTCGGGGTTGTACATGTCGTTGAAAGAAGGACATTAAAATCATGGCATCGTCCTAGACGAAGTCTCATAAGGCGAAATCGGTTTCGCCGCTGGCAGGCAATGCTTGACAGGATAGTGCACGTCATCTGTCAGCACTCTTCAGGTCATAGCTTTCGAACACATGAAAGCGTAAGCTCCGCAACGCACCAGGCTCAGGGAGAGGAAAAACCATGCCGAGTCTTGATCCTTTGATTCTGTCGCGCGCCCAATTCGCGTGGGTCATCGCATGGCATATCCT
>DATELB010000252.1:0-11676 GCA_035277085.1 Nitrospira sp.
ACCGCTGGAGCGTGAGAAGGTTTCAGCGAGAAACATCCAAGCTCGGCTTGAATCTTATGACAGCGCAGCGACTTTGACCGACAGAATGTCTTTGCTTGATTTAATGGTGTTCAGGACGTCGCCGGGAAACGTCTGGTCGGACCCGATGATCAACAACGCATTTCCGCCGCGCTTCTCGAGCGCGCATTGCATGCGGACGATGTTGATGGCGTTGTCCCCGAGGACTTTTCCCACCATCCCGATGACCCCGGGGCGGTCGATGTTGTGGATAAACAGCATGTGGCCTTCCGGCACCACTTCCACCTTGAACTGATCGATCTCGACGACGCGCGGTTCCTTCTTATGGTAGAGCGTGCCCGCTACGAGATGCGATTGCTTGCCCGCCTCAACCCTGACGCGTATGAGGCTCGTGAAATCTCCGGCGTCGGTGGTCTTGACCTCTTTGACTTCGATGCCGCGTTCTTTCGCGACGATGGGCGCATTCACATAGTTGACCGGCGCTTCCATGATCGGCGTCAGCAGGCCCTTCAATACCGCGATGGTTAAGGGCGCAATCGAGAGAGTCGTCACGTCGCCGCTGTATTCGACGGTCACACGCTCGAGGCCCCCTTCGCAGAGCTGCGTCTCGAGCTTGCCCAGCTGTTCCGCCAGCGAGAGATACGGCTGCAGCCGTGGCAATAACTCCGGCGAGACGGAGGGAATGTTGACGGCGCCACGCGCAATGCCCTTGGTGAAATAATCGACGATCTGCTCGGCGATGCCCACCGCCACGTTTTCCTGCGCCTCCGTCGTCTGGGCTCCGATGTGCGGCGTGCAAATGAAATTGTCGAGTGTCAGCAACGGATGGTCGGCCTTGACCGGCTCCTCTTCGAAGACGTCGAACGCGGCCGCGGCGACGCGCTTGCTTTTGAGCGCCTCGAAGAGATCGCCCTCATGAATGATCCCTCCGCGCGCGCAGTTCACGATCATGACGCCGGGTTTCATCGTCGCGATGGACTGGGCGTTGATGAGATTTTTCGTTTCGGGCGTCAGCGGCGTGTGGACGGAAATGATGTCGGCCCGGCGGAAGAGTTCGGGAAGATCGGCCATCTCCACGCCCATTTTCTCCGCGCGGTCGGCGGCGAGGTACGGATCATAGGCAATCACGCGCATGCCGATGCCTTGGGCAAGCTTCGTCAGATGGCTGCCGATCTGCCCCACGCCGACGATGCCCAGGACCTTATTGAACAGCTCGACGCCCATGAATTTGTCTTTTTCCCACTTTCCGGTTTTGACGGACGTCGTCGCCTGGGGAATCCGGCGGCTCATGGCGCAAATCATGGACATCGTGTGTTCGGCCGTCGTCACGGTGTTGCCGCCCGGCGTATTCATCACGACGATGCCCCGGCGGGTCGCGGCCGGCGTATCGACGTTGTCCAAGCCGGAGCCGGCCCGGCCAACGACTTTGAGTTTCTCGGCCGCGGCGATCAGCTCTTCCGTGACCTTCGTCCCGGAGCGTACGATCAGGCCGTCGGCGTCCTTGATTTCCTTGAACAGCTCGTCCTTCGGCATCTTGGACTTCACCACGACGGTAAAGCCGGCTTTTTCTAACAGCTCGACGCCCTGTTTCGAGAGACTGTCGCTGACGAGAATTTTCATGCGCATCCGCCTTATCTAGCCACTTTCCTGCCTACTTGGCCATCAAGAGTTCTTGCGCCCTCGCGACGCCGCTGCCGAGCTTGACCGGATGACCAAGACCCTTCAGCACCATTTCGGTCGCGGCGACGGCCGTGATGACGTCGAACCGGTCGGCGTAGCCCATGTGAGACAAGCGGAAAATCTTGCCCTTCAAATGATCCTGTCCGCCGGCGGCCGTGATGCCGTACTGCACCCGTAAATTTTTGTACACGGCCTGTCCGTCGACGCCGTCTGGAGCCGAGACGGCCGTCAGCGCATCGCTGGGCGATTCCTTCGGGAACAGCGCCAGTCCGGCCGCCTGCATGCCTTCCCTCATCGCACGCGCCAGCTGCCCCTGACGCGCAAAGATCTTCTCGAGGCCTTCGGCCTTCAGCATCTTGATGACTTCCTGCAATCCAATGATGAGCGAGACCGTCGGCGTAAAGGCCGTTTGATTTTTGACCTGGTTTTCGCGTTCTTTCTTGAAATTGAAATAGAAGGCGGCGTTTTTGGCTTTTTCCGCGTGGCCCCATGCCTTCTCGCTGACGCTCACAAACGCTAGACCCGGCGGAAGCATCAGGGCCTTTTGCGACCCGGTGATGACGACATCAAGTCCCCAGGCGTCGGTCTTAATGTCGTAGACGCCGAGCGCAGTGATGGCATCGACAACCAGGATCGTCTGGTCATAGGCCTTCACGATCTCGCCCAACGCCTTCACGTCGTGGGAGACGCCGGTCGAAGTCTCGCTTGCCTGGACGTAGACAGCCTTGATGGCGGGATCTTTCTTGAGCGCGTCGGCGACGAGCTGGGGATTGATCGCGTGCCCCCACTCGACCTTGAGTTCGGTCACCTGCACCCCGAAGGTCTTGCAGATCTTCCCCCAACGTTCGCCAAACTTTCCGCCGTTGATGCAGAGCGCCTTGTCACCAGGGGACAAGAAATTAGACACGGACCCTTCCATGCCGCCGGTCCCTGACGCCGCGAGCATCAACACGTCATTTCTCGTTTGAAACAACCACTTTAGACCCTCCCGAGCCTCGGCAAAGACGGGGTCAAATTCGGGAGCCCGATGGTGGATCATCGGCCTGGCCATCGCCAGCAACACTTCAGGGGGAACAGGCGTAGGACCGGGGGCCAACAGATACCGCTTGAGCATTGGACGGATCCTCCTGGAATGGAACGCGACTGGGCTAGGAAGGGGCGACGATACCACCGCCTTCCGAAGAGTGTCAAGGCAAAGGTCCGCGCCGTTTCACGTGATTTTTGACTGAGCGATGTGTCGGCGACCCCGCCCGACTCTGCCGCGCAAACGGCGCTGTGCTACCAAAGAAGGGCCTTGTGACTCATGCAATTCCTTGACAACTTTGCCGACCGTAGATAGTCTAGCGTCACGGATGATGCTTAGGCTCTTTTATGCAACGCCGACACCCATGCTGACCGGCAACCTACTCCTATGGCGACCAGGACTCCTCGTCGCCCTCTTTCTTTGTCTCGAATTCGTTCCGCTGTCCGCCGTGCTGGCGGAGACCGATCCGCCGGCTTTGGAAGCATCCACCAACAGCCATTCCGATCGGCGGACCGACGAGGCCGTGGCCGATCCGGCGGATGAACCCGATGCGAATCTGGTGCCCGTGGAGACCGAACTTCCTGCAGACACGCAAGCGTCCGCCGAAAAAGCCTCCGAGAGCAGCGTTCCAAGAGCGGAAGACCTTCTCACGGTGACTCCTTCGCAGCAGTTGCCGACATCCCGTTTCAGCGACGCGTTCGATGCCCCGGCCGAGACCGCGCAAACCGTACAGCCGGGCGCGTCCGGCGAGACGGGCGAACTCTATAATGTTCCGATCGTGATGGATTCTTCAGTCCAAGGTCATATCCGTTACTTCAACACGTCGATTCGCAACCGGTTCGAGCAATGGCTGCTGCGGTTGAGCCGATACCGGCCCTTGGTCGAAACGATTTTCGCCGAGTTCCACCTGCCGAGCGACCTGGTCTATCTGTCGCTGGTGGAGAGCGGCTTCAACCCTTACGCGTATTCGCGCGCCAAAGCGACCGGCCCGTGGCAGTTCATGAAAGGCACGGCGAAGGTCTATGGCCTGCGCGTCGATGCCTATGTGGACGAGCGGCGTGACCCGATCAAGTCCACCGTGGCCGCCGCGCGCTATCTGCGCGACTTGTATGATTTGTTCGGCGCATGGCCGCTGGCCATGGCGGCCTATAACGCAGGCGAAGGCAAGGTGATGCGGGCACTCCATAAAGCGCAAGCGGAAAGCTTCACGGACATCTCGAAGACCCGCTTAATCCGCCGGGAGACCAAGGAATACGTGCCCCGGTTCATGGCGGCGACGATTATCGCCAAGAATCCGGATCGCTACGGGTTTCCGCAAGAGGCGACTGCCCCCCATCAGTTCGAAGAAGTGGTGGTGACGCGGCCTCTGCATTTCCATGCCATCGCCAATGCCACCGGTGTGCCGTACTCGGAGCTCCGGCTGCTGAATCCGGAACTTCGCCGCGACGCCACCCCGCCAGGCGACACAGCGTATCTGCTGAAAGTTCCCGTCGGCACAAAAGCAAAGGTTGAACAACTCCTCGATCGCGTCCCGACCTACAAGTTCCCGCCGCTGCCCAAATCTGAACTGGCTTCAGGCGGGTCTTCACGCTGGTATAAGGTACGCGTGGGAGACACGCTGGAAAAAGTGTCCCGCCGTTTCCGCGTTCCAATGAAGACGTTGAAAACCAGAAATAACCTCGTCGGGCCGACCATCAAGCCCGGCGATTTCCTCGTCATCCGTTAACCTGTCCAAGCGCTCGGTACGACCGCGGTCGCTGCGGCCTATGGCGACGGCCGTGCGTTATGGTTTTGGGGACGGTGCGGGCAGAGCCGGTGAAGCCGGAGACGACGCCCCTTTCGACTTGACGTCGAGGACTTTCGTCCTGATGGTGGCTTCGCTCGTGAACGGCGAGGTGGGATAGGTTTTGATGAGTTCCTGATAGTGCGCGAGCGCCCCCTCGGGACGGGATTGGGATTCTTCCAGGCGCGCCAATTCATAGAGCGCTTGATCTTTCAACAGCGCCCCGGGAGTTTCGACAATCGCCGTGAAGGCCTTGGCCGCCTGCTCACGGTCGCCTTTCAACAAGTAGCTGTAGGCCAGACGCTGCTGCACCAGTCCCCCGAGCGCCTGGTTGCTCCCGTAGAGCACCATGAAACGTTGATAGGTCTCGATCGCGGCGGGCAAATCATTAGCCTGTGCCTGCGCATTCGCCAGGTGAAACATCGCCAACGGCGCGACCGCCGTGCGGGGGTATAGATCCACGACTTCCCGATATTTGGCCAAGGCCTGCTTTAAGAGATTATCGGCGTTCTTGGGATCTCCGGTGGAGCGCGCCATGAGCAGACGATCGGCTTCGCGTTCGAGCGCTTGTGCTTTCTCGGAAGCTTGACGGTCCATCCAAAAGACCCCGCCGACGACGGCGGCGGCCAGCAGCAGCACCGCGAGGCCGACCAGCAAGGGACGCCGATATTCCTCCAGACGCTGAAGTTGATGCTCCAAGCCGCTCATGAAATGGGCTTCATCGACTTCGAGCGTTTTGGCAGGAACTTTAATGCGGTATGTCATCGGAACATCAATCGGGCGGACACCCATTTCCTCGGCCTGTCCTCGCGCCTTATACTAAGAGAGCTGCGGCCTTGTCAATGGAACCGTGATGGGGTTTCACATAAAGACGCAGACTCTTTCCACGCCGCCCTCTATGTTTGAAGATTATTTGGCTGAGCTGGCCGATAAGCATTTGACGCGACGACTCTTGCCGCTCGAGTCCGGCACCGGCCCGGTTGTTCGGATCGACGGACGCGAGGTCTTATTATTCGCCTCGAACGACTACCTCGGATTGGCCCGCCATCCCGACGTGGTGGCCGCGGCCGTCCGCGCCACCCAGCTTTACGGCGCGGGGGCCGGGGCCGCGCGTCTGATGTCCGGATCCCTTCCGCCGCACCAGCAGCTCGACGAGGCGCTCGCGCAATTCAAAGGCGCAGGATCTGCTCTTACGTTTGGATCGGGCTACCTCGCCAATATCGGCGCCATTCCTGCCCTCATCGGCCGCGGCGGACTCATCCTCGCCGACCGCCTGTGTCACGCAAGCCTGATCGATGGCTGCCGTCTGAGCGGCGCGGATTTTCGCGTCTATCGTCACAACGACATGGAGCATTTGGCGGCATTGCTCGAAAAACGGCGCAAGGGCCGCCCCACGCTGATCGTGACGGACGGAGTCTTCAGCATGGACGGCGATCTTGCCCCGCTCCCCGCACTGGCGGCACTGGCGGAATCGTACGACGCACACCTCTATGTCGACGACGCCCACGGCACGGGTGTCCTGGGCGCGCAGGGCCGTGGAACGGCCGAGCACTATGGTCTCGGATCACGCCTGCCGCTGCAGATGGGCACATTGGGCAAGGCGCTCGGCAGCAGTGGAGCCTTCATCGCCGGTCCCGAGCCCTCGATCCGCTACCTGGTGCAGCGCTGCCGCTCGTTCATGTTCGCCACCGCGCCGACGCCGGGGTCGGCGGCCGCCGCACTCGCGGCACTTCGCATCGTCGAGCAAGAACCCGACCGGCGGCGCCGGTTGTGGGATAATCGTGAGCGCTTATTCGCCGGGCTCCGACGGCTCGGATTTACGCTCGCGCCAACGGTGACGCCGATCATGCCGATTGTCGTCGGCCGCGCCGAGACCGCCGTGCGTCTCGCCGAGCATCTCCTCGCCGACGATATTTTTGCCCCCGCCGTCCGCCCCCCCACCGTTCCGCCCGATACGAGCCGCATCCGCGTCACGGTGACGGCCGAACACACCGCTGCACACATCGATCAGGCGCTCGCCGCCTTCGAACGTGCCGGCAAAAGGACGGGCGTGCTCTGATCCCGCCGTCTGAATCCGGAGATTTGATTGCTTTCTCCGGTTCTTGTGGCATCATCACCACGGTAAGAGCCACCCGCGATTTATACGGGACTTCCCATCAAGGAGCCGTCTGCATGGATATTTCAAAGCTGCTGACGTTTTCAGCGAAGGAAGGCGCGTCGGATTGCCATATCAGCGCCGGCGAACCGCCCATGATCCGCCTCCACGGGGACCTCAAGAAACTGGACCACCCGCCGCTGACCTCCGAAGAAACCCACGCGCTCGTCTACGACATGATGAGCGACGCCCAACGGAAGAACTTTGAAGAAAAACGCGAATGCGACTTTTCCTTCGAGCTCGGCGATATCGCCCGCTTTCGTGTCAACGTGTTCGTCCAGAATCGCGGGCTCGGCGCCGTGTTCCGAA
Organism: Nitrospira sp.; assembly: GCA_035277085.1. Taxonomy (GTDB): domain Bacteria; phylum Nitrospirota; class Nitrospiria; order Nitrospirales; family Nitrospiraceae; genus Nitrospira_C. The sequence goes on from DATELB010000252.1 coordinate 6,970, forward strand.
ACATCCCGACAGAAATCATCCCGATGGAAAAACTGGGGCTCCCGCCGATCGCGCGTCAGCTGTGCGACAAGGAAAAGGGGCTGATCCTCGTGACCGGTCCGACCGGATCGGGCAAATCCACGACGCTCGCCGCGATGGTGGATTATCTCAACAACACGTTCGAAGGGCACATCATCACCATCGAGGATCCGATCGAGTTCGTTCACAAGACCAAGAAATGCCTGGTCAACCAGCGGGAGCTCGGCGTGCACACGCTGTCTTTCGCCAATGCGCTCAAGTCCGCGCTCCGCGAGGACCCCGACATTATCCTGGTGGGCGAAATGCGCGACCTGGAAACGATTCAGCTGGCGCTGACGGCCGCCGAAACCGGTCACTTGGTCTTCGGGACGCTGCACACCTCGAGCGCGCCGAAAACCATCGATCGCATCATCGACGCCTTTCCTCCGGCCCAGCAGGCCCAGATCCGCACGCAGCTGTCGGAAGCGTTGGAAGCCGTCATTACGCAGACGCTCCTCAAGAAAAAAGCCGGCGGCCGTGTGGCCGCGTTGGAAGTCATGGTCGCCACCACTGCGGTCCGCAATTTAATCCGTGAAGGCAAGTTGCACCAGATCCCCGGCATCATGCAGGCCAGCCAGAAGGACGGCATGCAGACGATGGACATGGCGTTGGTCGACCTGGCGACTCGGGGCCTCGTCACCAAGGTCGAGGCGCAATCACGGAGCATGACGCCGAACCTTTTCGGTGGCTCGGCCTTCAGCGGAGCGGCATAGGCGGCACGAGGACACACGGGAGAGACGATGGACATTCGCACGCTGCTCAAGGTCATGGTCGATCAGGAAGCCTCGGACATGTATTTGACGGTCGATTCCCCGCCCGCCTATCGCATCCACGGGGCGACTCAGCCGGCCAACACCCCGCCGTTCAGCAACGAGCAGTTGGAAGCCCTCGCGCTGGCCTTGATGCGGGGTCAGCAGCGCGGAGAATTCGAAGAGAAGATGGAGATGAACCTGGCGCTGTATTACAAGGAGCTGGGTCGTTTCCGCGTCAACATTTTCCGCCAGCGAGGCAACGTGGGGCTGGTGTTCCGGCACATCAAAGCGGAAATCCAAACCGTCGAAGACTTGCGGCTCCCTCCGATCATCAAAGACATTGCCATGACCAAGCGCGGACTCGTGCTGGTCGTCGGCGCCACGGGCTCAGGAAAATCCACGACGCTCGCCGCGATGATCGATCACCGCAACTCAATCCATCAAGGCCACATCGTGACGGTCGAGGACCCGATCGAATTCGTCCATAATCACAAGAAGTCGTTGATCACCCAGCGGGAAGTCGGGTTTGACACGCTCTCGTTCCAGAACGCCCTCAAGAATACCCTGCGCCAAGCTCCCGACGTCATTCTCATCGGTGAGGTCAGAGACACGGAAACCATGGAAGCCGCCATCACATTCGCCGAAACCGGACACCTGTGCATCGGCACCTTGCACTCGAACAACGCCAACCAGGCCATCGAGCGCATCATGAACTTCTTCCCGGTGGAACGGCATGCGCAAATCTACCTTCAGCTTTCGCTGAACCTGCGCGCCATCGTCTCTCAGCGGCTGGTGCCTTCCACGGACGGCAAACGGGTGCCTGCGCTGGAAATCATGATGGATACGCCCCGGATCAAAGACCTGATTAAAAAAGCGGAGGTCGACACGCTGAAGGAAGCCATGGAGCAGGGCGTCGAGGAAGGCTGTCAAACCTTCGACTACGTCTTGCTGCAGTTGTACAAGGAACAGAAGATATCGTTGGAACAGGCGCTCATCAACGCCGACAGCGCCAACAACCTGCGCCTGAAGATTAAGCTGGAGGGCCTCAAAGGGGATGACGCGATCAATGCGCTCCTCGATAAGGGCCCCCATGCCACGGGCGAGTCCCCTTTCAAGATCCAAGGCGGTGCGGCGGGCAACATCCGGCCCATTCGCAAGTCTTAGCGTTCGTCAGCACGCTCTCCGGGACAGCGTTACTTCTGCGAAGCGGATTGTTCCGTTTGCATTTCGAGATACACCGCAATTTTCTCCAACGCCAACGCGCTTAATTTCGCACCGTACCATGTCGGCATCGTCTGCGGCGGATATCCGGGAGCGACATACGCGCCCGGCTCCACGACCGATTCGATGATGTATTCATGCACCGTCTTGGCCATGCCGTGGTACTCGGGATCACGCAGCCGTTGTGTACCGCTGGTGCCCAGCCACAAGGGGGGACCAACGCGGCCGTCGGCTCCCGCAATGCCCGGGATGCGATGACACACCGGACAGCCGGCGCGCGTAAAGATGAGGGCCGTGGATTCGTCGCCGGTGACGAGCGGCACCATCTCAGGTATGAGAAGGGCGGCGGGTCGTGACTTGGCCACAGGAGGCTCAGGGCTGGAGAGCAATGACCACAGCAAACCTAACGTGATTGCAGCAACAAGCAATAGGTTGATTCGTCGGTCAGACATGGAGAGCTGGATCGAAACAGGCGGGCGTTCGAGCCCTGGAGTTCATCGAACGCCGCAGGCCGCGCGAGCCGGTCCGGCTCACGGCGTCGCGTTCATGGCACAGCGAAATCCGATCGTCCGGTCTTCGAATTCCGGTTCCGCGGAGATCCTGGCGGTGACGCGTAAGGCGAGGGGGAGATCCGCCCATGAACCGCCCCTGAGGACCCGCTTTTCGCCTTGTGCGGGACCGGTAGGATTCTTTTTCGGGCTGCTCTGATAGTAGTCGCGGTCATACCAATCCGCCACCCACTCAGCGGCATTCCCCGCCATGTGATTCAAGCCGTAGGGACTTTTTCCGCCTTCCTTCAATCCGTGGCGTACGCTCATGCCTTCCAGCCCGCTCGTCACCGCCGCCAGGGTTACGGCTTCGCTGACCCACAGACCCCGGTTGTAATTCGCGATGTCCACGAAGGGCTGCATGGAGCCCCAGGGATACCTTCTCGCGTCCGTTCCGCGCGCCGCCTTCTCCCATTCCGCTTCCGTGGGAAGCCGCTTTCCCGCCCATTTACAATAGGCCTCCGCATCCGCCCATTTCATCCCGATGGCGGGACGGTCGCCGACGGTCGTGGCGGCTTCGTCATCCCACGTCGGAGGCGACTCATGGTTTCCCGACTCGAGAAACTTTCGGTAGAGCGCCAGCGTCACTTCGTACTGATCGATGTAATACGGATCCAGCTCGACGAGGTGTTCCGGGCGCTCATTAGGGAGGCCGTCATTGCTGCCCATGGTAAAGGGACCGCCGGGGATCAGGATCATTGGCGCGCCGTCCTTGCCTTTTAGGCTCTCCACCGTTGTTGCCTGCCCGTCTTTCGCGGCCGGGGGACTTGCGGCCACCGCCAATGTACTCACGGCTATCAGGGCGATCGACCAAGACATCAGTGGCGCCGTCCGCATAACCACTCCTTTTTGCTGATTCCAGGCATGCCATCGTCGGAACCGAGGAGGCCAGTCTACTCAGCTTGGGGGGCAAACTCAATCCGAGGCGCTGTCGAGCCCCGTTGTGAGCCGTTCACGACCGGCGCATGCATGGGCCGAAGACCTGCTGCATGGCGCCGAAATGGCTATGTCCGAGGCCAAGAAGGAGGGAAGGATCGGTACGTGGTCAATGAAGAAACCAGACGATGAAATCGCGGTGGAAGCGCCGTGCAGCTGCCGGGATGACCCGGCTGAACAGTGGTCCCGAAAGGGGGTCCACGCACGTCATTGTTCCGATCAATGAATTGCAGCCGATCGACGGTTGATCGACTCGATGATCTCATCCCGAAGCTGCTCAACCGCCGCCTCTTTCGAGATGACGGTCGTCGCGCCGGCAGCAGTCATCGCCTGCCGCGTATCGTCGTTCGCATATACGGATAAGCCGACCACCACCACGTGCGGGTACACGCGTTTGATGAGCATGGTGGCTTTAATGCCGTCGAGCCTCGGCATGTTGATATCCATCACCACGACGGACGGTTTGAGAACCTGGACCGCCTCCAACGCTTCTTCGCCGTTACAGGCTTCGCCGACCACTTCGAAGTTCGGATAGGTCGCAAGGATCGTCCTGAGCGTCTCCCGGACGCTCTCAACGTCATCCACTAAGAGCACACGAATCACGTCCGGCCGGCCGGACGTGCGCTGAAGGCGACGCGACGCCTGGGACATGGAATGCCTCCCTACTGGTGGTCGGTCAAACCCCATGAGCGCAATGCTCGATGCGCGGTCTGGCCGGTTCGTTGTCGGTGGCTGCGGACCTCAGGATGGCATGAGCGAGGCCATCCGTAGTCTGCTCGAAACCCCTGGCCTCCGCCACCTAGGCAGATACCTAGCCGCCGTCGCCAATTATGACATAATTCAACGAGCAGTGGTGATAGATAAGTCGAAAAACCGTAAGTCGTGGGCCCTCGTTGATGAACTGGGATGGCCCTAACCCTGATGCTCGCCGATTCCCGGCAACGGATTTGCTACTCCTCAAGTATTGTGAGGCATCAAGACGAGAAGAGAGGGAGAAAATGGAGCATCACTACAAAGGGCACACGATCCAATTGATTCCGAGCCCCGAAGGGCTCATGTGGGCCTGTCAGTATGTGATCATGAAATTTAACCATACGGAAATCGCCGGGTTTCCGGACGGCAATACCTACGACACACGAGAGGAGGCGGAAGCCGCTGCACTCGGCAAAGCGAAGTCGCTCATCGATGAATCT
>DATELB010000253.1:0-2679 GCA_035277085.1 Nitrospira sp.
CAGCTGCGAGGCCGTGAAGCGTTTCCGATGGCTGATCCGTTCAAGTCCTACGTTCAGGAAGTGCACTCCCATCTGGCCTCAGACTGACCGCCATAACGTCTTGATTGCGTTACGCAAATCCAGCGGTGCTATGCTTACTGCTGACGTTCACGGCTGTCTTTGAAGTTCAGGAGGTCCAGCATGAAAGCACGGAAATGGCTGAAGGAATACGGCGTGGCCATGATCTTGGCGGTCGTCTGCGCCGTCGTTTTGGGACACCTGTCTCTCTTTCGCGAAGCCGCTGTCGGCAAACTCCATGCGTCTGATCTCGTCCAGTTCATCGGGTATGGCGGTGCAATTGTGTTGGGCTGGTTCGGCGCGCGTCAATTAGCTGAGGAGCCGCCCGAGGATTGGAAGTGGCTGGTCCCCTACCGGGGCCTCATTCTCCCGGTGACGACGCTCGTGCTCATGGGATCAGCGTATGAAGTGCTGCTCTATGCCTGCGAACCGTTCTTAGCGAAATCCGGCAGGGAAGTCTATAACTGGGTCTTCGTCGTCGGGTTGATCGGCTGCTGCGTCTGGCTGATCGTCACCTGGTTGCAAAAGTGCGCGCCTCAAGTCGTATCCATGGACGCACGCCGGCTCAGAAAGGCCGCCTAATATACTCCGCGCCGGTTGCCCTTATGGGCAACCGGACAGCTGCGTTACAACACACCCGTCACAATATCAACGATTCGGTTTTCCACCCAGTACCGGTCTTCGCCAGGCTGCTTCGTCTGAAAGAATCCGCAATGGCCGCCGTGCCGTGGGGCGACGAGCCGGAGATATGCGTGCTGCTGAATGACCGGCGTGACGAACATCGAGTACGGAATGAACGGATCGTCCTGAGAAGTGATGATCGTGGTGGGGACTGCGATCCGGTCCAGGACATGACGTGCTCCTGAACGATCATAGTAGTCCGCTGCATCGCGATACCCGCCGTCGGGAGCGGTGTAGCGATCATCGAAATCACTGATGCGCGTAATGCCCCCAAGACCGCGGAGATCCCATTTGCCCGGCGAGAGGGCGGCCTTGCGTCGCAGACGCGCCTTGAGCTGGCTCAGAAAGTGGTGGTGATACATCCAGTTGCCCGGCCGTTCCAGCTCGGCGACGCAACGGGTCGGATCAATGTTCGGACAGACGACGACCGTGCCGGCCAACGCGGGTTCGGTTCCGCCGATCTCACCGGTCGCCTTCAGGAGAAGATTGCCTCCCATCGAATAGCCGATCAGCCAAATGCGCTCGAGCCCGTCGGCTTGTGCCAGTTGTCGTATCACGCTGCGGTAATCGGCGCTGAGGCCGCTGTTGTACAGCGTCGGAGAGAGGTGCTCAGTGCCTCCGCACGTGCGTTGGTTCATTCGGACGACGTTGAATCCGGCGGCGTACGCTTTGGCAGCAATCCCGTGCATGTAGTGAGAATCACAACAGCCCTCGAGCCCATGCAGCAACAGCGCCGTTTGAGAAGTCCGGCGGTTGGGCTGCCAATGGCAATATCCCGCAAGTTGAGTGTCGGGAGTAATCCGGAACAATCGGCGTTCGCACGGCAGACCGGTCAGGAGCGCTCCACGGGACCAGTATCGTGGCATCAATGTCATCACGTGACGATTCCGGAACAGCCTCGGCGGCACGAACGCCGGGATCTGCAAGCCCCCGCGGTGTACGACAGCAGCTCCTGAAAGGACTGACTGGGCTCGGATCATAGGCATATCAGGAGGTGGAGATTTTCGGCGCCGGTATGGCCGGACGGCCCAGCCGACTGAACGCGACGCCGAGCGCATCGAGCCATGACGTCGTGATGGTCGTCAATGCGACCACCATGATGCCATTGGCGAACTGCATGTGAGTGACGACGCCTGTCGCCAGCAGCGTCCCCAAAATCACAAACGTGAATTCGCCGGCCTGAGCGAGGAGGAAGGAGATACGGGCGGCGGGAGCATGATCCATTCGAATGGCTCTGGCGGCAAGGTAGAGCACCGCTGTTTTGATGGCAATGATGACCACGACATGCATCAGGATTCTTGCAGTCTGGTTACTGAGCACGCTGACGTCGACCGTGAGACCGACGGAGACAAAGAAAAGGCCGAGTAAGAGATTCTTGAACGGCAGGACCTCTTCCCGGAGCCGGTGCCGATAGTCCGTCCCAGAGAGCGCGACTCCCATGATGAAGGCGCCCAAGGCCATTGACAGTCCGACATGATAGGCCATCCAGGCACTTCCCAAGACGGCGACAAAGAGCACAGCAGTGAACGTTTCGGTCATTTCTCTGGCGGTCGCGAAACGGAACAACAGAGGACAGAGATACCGGCCGACGACGAACAGAAGAGCCATGGCTGCGATGGCAGGCAGGAGATTCCACCAGGAATAGTCGGCCGACCCGGTTCCCGCCAGGACAGGAACAAGAGCGATCAGCGGGACCACGGTAAGGTCCTGGAACAAGAGCACGGCAAATGCGGCTCGCCCATGTTCCTCCTGAAGTTCGTGCTTCCTTTCCAACACCTGGAAGACGAGAGCTGTGGAGGAATTTGCCAAGACCAGGCCGATAAGCAGCGAGAGGGACCAGGACGGAATAAACAGGTGCCAATAGAACATCAGGGCCACCCCTGTGGCCAACACTTGCAGACTTCCCAGGACGAAGGCATAACGCCGCAGCTGCCAGGCCTG
>DATELB010000254.1:0-9222 GCA_035277085.1 Nitrospira sp.
GCTGGTCGTTGCTCAACGTCCCGCTCGAAACAAGAGCCTTGGTCGCCAGCATATCTCCTACCACTACGAAAAAAGGGCAAAACCCACCCCCATTGCAGCCTCTTGAGCGCTGGGTTGTACGCCTTTGACAGCTATTTCAGCTTGGAACGAACGAGGTCGCTGACCTGTTTGCCGTCGACCGGCTGGCCTGCCAGCCGTGTCATCACGGCTTTCATGACCGCGCCCATCTCTTTGGCGGAGGTGGCGCCGGTCTCACCGATCACGCTTTCCACGATCCGCTCGAGTTCGTCGGCGGACAGGGCTTTCGGAAGGTAGGATTCGATGATGGAAATTTCCTGCCGTTCTTTTGCGGCGAGTTCTGCACGCTGGCCTTTTTCGTACTGCTCGACCGACTCCTTGCGTTGTTTGATCATCGTCGTCATGATGCGGCTCATTTCCGCGTCGTCGAGATCCTTCTTCATCTCGACTTCCTTGTTGAGGACCGCCGCTTTGATCATGCGGATGACGTCCATTCGCAATTGGTCGCGTGCCTTCATGGCCAGCTTGAGATCTTCGGAAAGGCGGTCTCGCAACGACATGGACATCCTACGCGTAAGGAGGTTTCCGGAGGATACCGCGCCCTCCCGCCTCAGTCAACGAGGCAGTCGCCGGTGGTTTTGCATTCGCCGGGAGAGTATGATGCGAACGGCACACCGCTTAGTGATGCTCAGCAAGGAGGAATGCGTATGGGAGTGTACAAGGGAATGCAAGCAGCCGCCGGTATCGCGCTCGGGGTGGGGATCCTGATGCTGAGTGCATGCTCGAGCACGGAGCCTAAGCCCATGGCCCAGCCCACGCCGGATCAGGTCCGCGGCCACGCGGATCGAGGATTCGACAACCTCAAGAAAGAAGAAAAAGAACGGGGAACCGAGACCAACATGCCGCGGTAGCCGGCGGGCGCGCCGCCTTATTTGCCGGCTCGCAGCGGACGGAATTGCGCCAGAGGTTTGAGCAACGGCAGTTCCCACACAAGCTCGGTGAAGGGCGCCCGTTCCACGGCCCTCGCTTCATGAAAACTTCTGAGAAAACTTCCAGACACGGCCAATCGCAACACTCCGGAGACGAAGAACACCAAGGGCAGGTTCGACGCCAGCTCCAGTGAGAGCTGTCCGAGCGTGATCCGTGAAGGCAACGTCGCGACCAGCCAGCTTCCCGCGAACGCGCCGATACACCATCCCACCGCATTGATCGTGCTGTACGTCGCGACGGCTTTCGCCCGGTCCTCGGGTTTCACGGCATCGAACACATAGTTTTGAAGTCCCAGAGCCAGACCGCCCCATGTCACGCCTCCGAAAAAGTTGACGAACAACAAGAACAGCAGATTCGTCCCGCCCAGATACAGCATCGGGAGAAATGGAACCATGAAGCCGGTGACGGTCAGTAGCGCTTTGTTGCCGAATCGATCTCCGAATCGCCCCCAAGCTTTCAGCGTGATCAGTTGGCCGAGAATACCGGCCGCTAACCACATTCCATAGCTCCAGTAGGGCAGGTGCAGATCCCGCAGCATGTACAGCACAAAGAATGGCCCGGCGATCAACACCGCGGCATGCATCGCGCCGGAGAATACGAGAAATCGCCGGAAGCTCAGGCTCGTTCCCGCCAGGAAGCGCCGGAAACTGGGCGAAGGATCGGGGTGCGGCGTCCCGTGAACGTCGTCGACGTTGCTCAGCGCCAGGGCCGAGGCCCAGCGTGCCGCCGAGGCGACGGTGAAAATGACCGCAAACCCCAGCCATGACCGCGTCTGATCCTGCCAAAGACTGAGCAACCATCCGGCGGCGCACAGCGCCGCGAAGCTGAGGCTGGCCATGATCGCCGCCCGTCTCGCGAAATACGCCCCTCGTTCATGCTCGTCGAGATGATCTGCGATGAAGCTGTTCCATGTCGGGGTCGTGAAGTGATTACAGCCGAAATAGAGGGCGGTGCCGAAAATCAGGAGCCAAGGGCCGGACGACGGGAACAGCAGCGGCAACATCAAGATTGGCAGCCACGCCAGGGCTTGGCCGGCCGTTCCCACGCGGATCAGCGTCTTGCGGTCGGGAAACCACCGGAGCAGCTTGACGGAAGCCAGCTGAGCGCCGGTTCCAATCAATTGAGGCAGGGCGGACAGCACACTCAGCTGAAACGGACTGGCTCCCAACAGCAGCGCGAAGGCCGAAAGGTATTGCTCGCCGCTGCCTTGGGTGACAGCTTGGCACGCGCCGTCTCGGAGCCCGTACCGGCGGCTCGGTTCTCTCAGCTCTTGCTCGACGGCTTCCCGAACGCTCACCCTGACCGACTCATGGTTAAAAAATGACGTGAATCAACCTACCACAGACGGCTTGCGTCTGGTACCAAATAGGTGTTGAATGAGGGAGGGTAACGGGGGGTCTACGATGGACGCTCGAACACCCACACGATTGCGATACCGCTGGCCGCTCGCATTTCTCCTGGGACTCTTCGCTGTGTCGGTGACCGTCTCTTGGCAGACCGATGCCAGAGATTTGGTCGCCCCGAAAGAACAATCCACGACCGAGATCGATCCTACCCAAAGTCCGTCCTTCGATGAGCAAAAAAAAGGCATTCCGCAGTCGCTGTTCACGTGGATCAAGATGGCCAAGGGCTACGACGTCGAATGGGACAGCTTCGGACGCAAGGGCTGGTATACCCAGGATCCCCGGCTCAAGCCGATCGAACCGACCTCGGTCTTCACTCCGGAGACGCCGGCAATCTACATAGTGTTCGAAGTAGCGCCCTTGGAAGATCCGGCTCAGTTCAGCGCGCAGTGGTTTTTGGAAGGCGCCGAGGGCAAACCGTCCGATGCCCCCATGGGAAAAGACAGCCTTGAAGTTCCCGGCCATGAACGGTATGGTTTTTTGGAACTGAAACGGAAAGACGACAAGTGGCCGGTCGGAAAATACCAGGTCAAGCTTTTCATTACGCCGCTCGGACAGCAACCGTTCCATGCGGCGAATCAAGTCGGGACCATGCGGTTCTCCATCGTCGACGCGCTTCCCCCTTCATCGTCCGCACAAAAGTAACCGTCGTCACCTTCACCCGAAAAAGGATAGCATGGGCACTCGAATCCGAGTCACTGAACCGGACAAACTGACTCTGCTCTACGAGAGGTTTCGAGATGTCTGTCTCGTGGAGAAAGAAGTGTGGAAAGAGATTTTCATGCCTCGGGAGGCGACTGCCGGTCCGGTGCGCACGAACGTGCAGGACCGCTACGACGTGGAGATTGACGATCAGAAGATCGAGGACACGTTGGAAGCGAACATCCCGAGAGGCGCGGCGGCGCTCGGCGCCGCGATTCAGGAGTACCGCGAGCACATCGCGTTTTACAAACGAACGTGAGCCGCTACTTCGCCGCCAGCACGCGCTCGATCTCGTTGACGACTTCCGGCGAGGCGGGCTTCGTGCGATGGTGGAAGCGTCCCACCACCTGACCGGACCGGTCGACCAAATATTTCTGGAAATTCCATTCCACTTCGCCGGGGAACGGGCTCTGCTCCGTCAAATATTGATACAGCGGATGTTTGTCTGATCCCTTGACGCTGATCTTGCTGAAGAGCGGGAAGCTGACGCTGTACTTCGTCAGACAGAAGCCTTTGATTTCAGCGTTGGTCCCCGGCTCCTGCTGGCCGAAATTGTTGGCGGGAAATGCAAGAACCTCAAAGCCCTGCTCGTGATACTGCTCGTAGACACGTTCGAGATCCGTGTATTGAGGGGTGTTCCCGCAGAGACTGGCGGTGTTCACGAGCAACAGCACTTTGCCTTTATAGGCGCCGAGATTGACCGGCTTGCCGTCGATATCGTCCATGGTGAAGTCATAGAGACTGGTCGTCTTGGCGGCCATCAGTAATCCTCCGTCTTCCGCGCGAGAGGGGAGGCCGCTCATGAGTCCGGTGCCGAGTGCGGCGAGTGTCAGGACGAAGATCCATTTTCTCATGACAGCCTCCCCAATCTGCTTAGAGCCGTTCAAGCGCCGCAATCCGCTCTTCCATTGTTGGATGCGATGCGAACAGGCGCATGACATGGCTGGTGCCGGCGATTTTGAACGTCACCAGCGGGTCCGCCGTGTTGCTCGGCTCCATCTGTGTGCGGGACACCCAGCGTTCGATTCCCTGCAAGGCCGAGATCATCGCGCCTTTGCCGTACACTTTGGCCGAGAAGGCATCGGCGCCGAACTCTCTGCGGCGCGAATGCCACATGACGGGGATCATCGCGAGGAATCCCAGGACGATCTGGACGGCAAGCGACAATGCGAAGCCCAATCCCTCCTGCTCCCGCTCGGCAAAGAACCGCCGGACGAGCATGGAGATGAAATACACGAATGTGTTCATCAGCCCGGCCAACACGGTCGTGGTGAACATGTCGCCGTTGTAGACATGGCCCATTTCGTGGGCGAGGACCGCCTGCACTTCATCTTCCTTAAGATTTTGGAGCAGGCCGGTCGACACGGCCACCATCGAGTTGTTCTTGCTGGGACCGGTGGCAAACGCATTGGGGTCGGGAGATTCGTACACCCAGACTTCCGGCATGCTGATGTTCAACCGGCGAGCGATTTGCTGGACGGACCCGTAAATGACCTGTTCCGCATGCGTACGCGGTTGCGTGATTTGCTGACAGCTCAGCATCGCGCGAGCCATCTGCTTGGAAAACGCCAAACTCAGGAAGGCACCCGAGAATCCGAAGATACCCGCCATCACCAGGAGTGAGGCCGTATCGCTTCCCAGGGTGACGCCGAATGCCGGCAGGATAACGCTCACGATCACGTTGATCGCGACCATGAACAAAATGTTCGTGATCACGAGCAGCACGATACCCTTAATCCACTTCATCGATTCCTCCTTCATCGCGGTGTTTCAACCGCTTAGCCCTTCATGATACGCACCCATTATAATACAGATCGGCACACGCAGGATTCTACAATAAGTCTCGGATGGGCAAGGTCAAGACGGGCTTTCAGCGCGTAACCCAAGGCGAACATTGACCGATTCCGGCGCTTCCTGTTAGAAACCTCTCATCCAAGGAGGTCCTCATGCGCCGACGCGACGTGACGGCCGGTCTGGCACTGTGGTTTGCGGCGGCTGCCATGGCCTCAGCTGCAGAACGCGCCCCCATCGGGCCGCCCTTCACCGTCCCCACTGATTCGGATGGCGTGCAACGCACGACCGTTGTCCTCGACAGCTACTCGTATGAACCGGGGCATCTCGTCGTCGAAAAGGGGAAACCCGTCGAGCTCATCCTCAAGAGCGTGACGACGCTGACCCCGCACAATTTCATCGTCAAGGACCCTGCCGGAGGCTTCTCCGTCGAACAGGATGTCAGCGCCGGCAAGACCGTTGTTCTCAAGTTCACACCGCCGCTGTCCGGCACCTTTCCCATTTACTGCGACAAACGGTTATGGCCGTTGCCAAGTCATCGCGACAAGGGCATGGAAGGGAAGCTGGAAGTCCGCTAACGATAGACGAGATCGGCAATTGCTGAACCATGCCACGTGACGCCACGAGCATCCACGATTTAAGACAGGCCCTTCTACGCGATCTCCTGAAGCGGGTGTCCAGGCTCTTCTACACGACGTTGGTCGTCGTACCCGCGAACGTGCGCGATCAAGTGAGTCTCGCGTATCTCTTCGCGCGCGCGGCCGATACGATCGCCGATACGGAGCTCATCGACCGGCCCCGTCGGCTGGATTACCTCGGCCAGTTCAAAGCGCAGTTCGTCAGCGATCAGGTCTCGCTTGGACAGATCCGGGAGATCCGAGACGCCGTCGCCGGCGTCCAGCAGAACTCCGCGGAGCAGGACCTCCTCGAACGGCTGGAAGAGTGCTTTGCAGTGCTCCAGGCATTTTCAACGGAGGACCGGCGCCGGATCCAGCGGCTGATGACGACGCTCATCCAGGGCATGGAAATGGATCTCATGGTGTTTCCCGGAACCATTGCAGCCGATGTTGCGGCGCTCAAGACCTTGGATGATCTCGACCGGTACACCTATTACGTGGCCGGGTGCGTCGGCGAATTCTGGACCGATCTGATGTGTGCCCACAGGCGCGGCCTGCGCTCGTGGAACGTCAGGAGCATGTCGGAAGTCGGCGTGCGTTTCGGGAAAGGATTGCAGCTCACGAATGTCCTCAAAGACGTTGCCCATGACCTCCAACGTGGCCGGTGTTATGTGCCGGAACCGATGCTGGCGGATCATGGGCTGAAGCCGCGCGATTTGCTGGACGCCGGCAATCTTCAGAAGTTTCGTCCCGTGCTCAACCAGCTCATCCGCATGACGGTCGATCATCTGGATCAAGGCTGGCTCTATACGATGGCGATTCCGCGCTACGAAACCAGACTGCGCCTCTCCTGCATGTGGCCCATTCTCTCCGCCGGCGAATCGTTGAAGCTGCTGCGGACGTCACCGGATGTGCTGAATCCCGCCGTCAAGATCAAGATGTCGCGCGGCAAGGTCTATGGCATGATGGCGCTTACGCTTTTCACCGGCGCCTGCGCGTACACCGGGACCGCCTACTGGGGCCGCCTCAGAAAATACCTCATCTAGCCGCAAACTGGCTCCCGCCAACGTTATTTGGTCCCTCGGCGCTGCAGTCGCTGTATGATCATTCCTGCAGAAATTACACCTACGAAAGTGGAATTGCATTCGCAGCGGCTCCTCGCGGATTACTAATGTGCACCTCAGAACGAATAATCCGTTATTCGGGCGGAGGTTACGCGAGCTGATGGCACATGCTGCCCGAGAACCGCGAAGAGCATGGAACTTGCTTTAACGATCGTGCCCTCAGCGCAATCACTCAACTCACAACACCGAAACAGGATGGTGTCACATGAAGTGTTCTAGTGGCCGATTGCATCAACTGGTCTCGTGCATTGCACTGGTGATGTTTGGATTGTTCGCGGCCTGCACGGACCACGGAGACGAAGCAGCCGCGCCAGGAGCGGCCAGTGTGTCGGTCACCGATGCTCCGGCCTGCGGGTATGAGGTGGTGAACGTCACTGTGAGTAAAGTCCGGATCCATCAGAGCAACTCGGCTAACGACAATGACGCCGGCTGGAGCGAGATCACGCTGAATCCGCCGCGGACGATTAACCTCCTTGATCTGAACGATCCGACCCAACCGAACTTCGCCCTCGAACATCTCGGTGAAACGGCGCTTCCTGCCGGCCATTACACGCAACTGCGTTTGGTCTTGGAAGAGAACAAGGGAAATCAACCGACGGCGAATTGGATCGTCCTCGAAGGACAAGATCCAAACATCCCGAGCAATCGAATTCCGCTTGACACGCCGAGTGCAGTGCAATCGGGACTCAAGCTGATCCATCAGTTTACGGTCGGCTCCGGTCAGCGCGTTGATCTACTCTTGGATTTCGATGCCTGCAGTTCCATTGTGCAGACGGGTAATGGAAAGTACAAACTCAAGCCCGTCATTAAGGTCATCCCCTTCGTGCTCAACGGCATCGAAGGCTTTGTCGATCAGGCGCTGGTCGGCAGCAACGTCGTGGTCTCGGCTCAGTCCAACGGCCAAATCGTGCGTGCTGTGCGGCCCAACGCCACAACCGGCAAATTCTTTCTCGCCCGCCTCGCGGCGGGAACAACCTACACGGTGGTGATTGCTGCGCCCGGTCATGTCACAAAAGTGATCACCGGTGTGCCCGTGCCGAGCGAAACGAGCATCACCGCTGTCAGCACCGCCGGCGCGCGAATTACATTAGGAACGTCCGCAACGCATGACATCGGTGGCACGGTGGAGTTGCTTCCGCAGACGGACGACGAAACGGTCTTTGTCGCGGCGAAGCAAACAGTTGGCGGCGGTCTAGTGACAGTGCGATTTCGCCCGGCCGCGCTCACCGACGGCCCGCCGGCCGGCGATTTCTCCTACGGCCTGACGTTGCTCCCGATCGACCCCCCATTGCGTGGGGCCTACAGCACGCCATTGCCGATCACGTTTGCGGCGGAGCCACTGGCTGCCGGCCAGTATAAGGTCGAAGCGTCCGCGGCCGGCTACGCGACCCAATCCTTCGATAAGGACATTTCGGTCAGCAATCAGACCCAGAATTTCACGTTGATCCCATAGCGAAGACCTGAGAAGACAGCCGGCGAATGTGCCGGCTGTCTTCGAAGGGAAGCAAACGGCCATCAGGCTCTGGGGAACGCTTCCCGCCGATTGCGCATCACGATCCTTCCAGACTTCCAAGGCATCTGCCCGCTAGGTACTGCCCGCAAATCCAGCATGTCTGTGCCCTCACATCAAGGCGGGCGCTAGCCGCGCCGCTTGGCACCGTACTGCTGGCCACCGATTCTTACAGCCGTGTAGGCCAACGCTGATTGACGATGTGGCAGACAAGTCGTACGCTCGCAGCCAGGATCGGTTGCGGTGAAGCCACACATGGCCAGCAAAGAACAAAAACACACCTGTTATTTTACGTTGGAGCAGACCGCTAAGGGATACTTTACGGGGAATTTCATCTGTTCTTTCTGTGGAGCGAAGATTCCTCAATCCCAGTGGCTGGAGAACATCGATCCTGCAAAGGCTGACTTTTCATCGCCCCCCCTCACATCACGGTTCCTCGTCGGATACAGTCGATCGTAGATCAAGATAGGCCCAACGCGCTCAGGTCTATCATGTCTCACATGGATCCAGCACAACGCATTCGAGTGTTGATCGTCGATGATAGCGCGGTGTTTCGGCGGACGCTGCGCAGTGTATTAGCCGGCTATCCCGAGCTCGAGGTGGTTGGCGAAGCGAGCACTGGAAACGAATCCGTCGAAATGGCGGCGACGCTACACCCGGCCGTCGTGCTCATGGACATTCATCTGGGACGGGTGATGGACGGTATTGCGGCGACACGTCTGCTTGCAGGCCATTGTCCAGGAATTGCCGTCCTCGGGTTATCGTGCGACACCAGAGCCTATGTCGCCGCCGCCATGCGTGAAGCAGGGGCTCTCGACGTGCTTGGAAAAGAGCAGAATCCGGAGGAAGTGCAGGAGGCAATTCTGAGAGCGGTTGCAGCACTGTCCGATGAATAATGCGTCCATGCGCAGAGCGCTCGCGCCCATAGCGCGCTAGGTCTTCTTTTGCGGCTCCAGCAGCTTGTCGCCTTTTCTGAACACGCCGAAAATGGCGTGCGACGGGCAGGCGTCGAGGCAAAGCCGGCAGCTCTCGAGGCAGCGGGCGGCGTCGAATTTATAGGGTGGAGT
>DATELB010000255.1:0-6489 GCA_035277085.1 Nitrospira sp.
GTGGACGACATCGACGGAACGCTTGAGACGCTGCGCAAGCACGGCGCTCAACTCGTAGGAGAAGTAGTCCAGTATTTAGGACGTCTATCGACTGTGCTACATCCGCGGCCCTGAAAACCTTCTCATCGGACTCGCTCAAGAACTCCCCTGAGAGACCAGAAGTCTCTTCAACACCGGCTGCCACCCGTACACGTCAGCAGTCTGAACAAAGAGACCTTCTAACCTCTTACCGGGTGTGCGCTTGAGCGAAATTCTGGCAAGAGCGGTGTCTTGAACACCCAACGCACGCCAGCCTGCACAAACCAGTCGAGACCCAAGAATGAATCCCTGCCGAGGACTCCCCCGCCCCCCTGGACAAACAGCGCCCAATGTTTACTCAGTCGATGACCGACCTCTCCCTGCAGATTCATCGTGGTTTTTCGTTGATGTTCCCAATCCGCATAGTAAAACATCAACACCTCAGTCCACCACCCCTCCCCCCAGATCGTGTTGATGGAGGGCTTGAACTGTGTATAGTGAATCTTCGTGCGGCTAGGGTCGCCTCCAATTGAAGTCTTCGATCACCAGAAAGAACAGCGAACGTATTCTTGGTAGGGGGATCGCCGCGGCGCCTCCCGGTCCGATGGTATATTTTCCTGTCCCGAGCACCGGTTCGGAAGCCGTCGGGAAAGAACCGTCGGCTCCGAGAAACAGAGCGATCTTCTCGCTGGCGTAAATACGCCCTCCAAAACGGACGGTCATGTCGCTGGTCCCGTTCGGTGTATACCCGGCTGTCTGCCCCAGGGCAGCCCAGGTATAAGGCATATTGACCTGAAGGCCTACATTCGGTGTGACCGGCAGGCGGACGGTGGCTGTGACAGTATCGAGGCGCTGATTGTTCGTGGACGTACTGTGCGCGTACATGAGTTGGTAGTAGCCGATGATGGCTGTCGGGTCAGTGCCGAAGCGCGCAGCGGCTTCCGACAAACGCCTCCGTTCTTCTTCAAGACTGACATGCTTCTCGCCAGGGGGACCCTGCTGCGATCCACCTTCCTTCGGCTTCAACTCTGATTCGGCGACCGTTGCATCAGCTGTGTCGTCGGCGCTCTCCGCCGCGGCTGACGAAGACTTTATGGGATACGTGATGGCACAGCTAACACCGAATGAGATGAGCAGACCCAACCTCATCACATTCCTTCTTTGCTGGGTCATCATTCGCGAGCGATTGTACACGACTAAGAGAAAAGCGGGAGACGATATTTCAAGGCTAGACCGGCCAAGCGATCATGCAGCCAAGCCTTTCCTGTGCTAGTTGACGGTAAGAAAGTCATTGGCGAACTGTTTTATGAGGGGCTCAACCAGTTCGTTCACTCGACCGGTTATTTGCTCGCCAATCATTGCAATCTGCACTCTATTCCAGGTGCGCGCAGACATCCGTTGCTCCGGTCGGTTCAACAATGACACGGCCTGGTGCAGTTCAACTTCAATGGCCAAACAATAGGTGTCCGCGCTGCTGTGTTTCAGCGGGTTCACTTTGACGTAAAGAAACGGTGTAGAGGAGGTCTCGAGCCGTTCTGAGCCACTGAGAATTTTTACCCCATTAGACTGTAGAACAAGTTCGACCCCTGCGCGAATCGCGTCGCGTGAAAAGCCAGCAGCTTCTTCCTCTGCCAAAAATGTCTCCACGATAACCTCTACCCCGGGAAGCCTTCGTAGTGATTCCCGGTCTTCAACTCGCCCGGCTAGGGCGGAGCTGGCAGCGAGGTGACTGAACACGATCAAGGCCACAATCAGGACACATCGCATGACATTTCCTTTCCTGTAAGAAGAGCACCCGGAAACAAATGGGAGATTCCGCTGCTTCCAAACCATAAGCTACCATTTCACCGCGCATGGCAGGAACCAGGGAAGGACATATGGTTTTGCGAAGATACACCACGGGCGGACGCCGACGCGATGATTCAGCTGATCAAGCCGCCTTGAAAGTTGAAGTGATTGCTTTGGGCGGTGGCAGGTGCCTACAACAAGCTGATACCAGCGGTTGATCTCAGCTCCTGGCGAATACGCGCCTGCAGAGCTTCCATCGTCGTGGGGTCCGGCTTACTGAAAAGCCACCTGACGATGTTCAAGCTTGTAGGACGGGTCATGGAGATGACCCATTGTGCCGGAGTCTCGGTCGGTCCGTCTCCAACGTATGACAACGCAATCCAAAATTTGTCTTTCTCTCGCGTGATCCATAGTCCCCAGCCATAGTCTTCCTGTATCGGGTCCGAGGACTCGAATTCGCTGTTCGCAAGGCGTTGCCTCAGCCATTCCGCAAAATCTTCGCCAAAACAGCAGTCATTGATGAAGTGGGGCTTTACCTGGCGATGCTCAAACAAGTCGGTCTCAACTGTGGCAATTTCCAATTCCATGCTAGTCCTCGGTTACGCGATGGCCAGCGACGTGTTGGTTGGTCCCGGCGCGGCGCACCCCGCTATTCCACTATATGCGGCTATGCGCTCTCACCAGGTGACTGGCGGTTTTTGAACTGCAAGGGCCTGATGTTCTGGATCGCATCGATCGCCACTCCTTGAATGGCGCTGTTGATACTCTTTGTCACTTCTCTCCCTGCCGGCGTTTCTAAAAATTCCGCATATTGTTTCAGCTCCTCATCCGTCACCGTTTGATAGGTGAAGAGCGTTTCGAATATTTGTCCCTGCTCAAACATGCCCTTAATACTCCCGCGGATCGAGGCCATAAACTGTTCGAGTTTTTCTTTTGCTTGAAACTTATCGCCGCGCAATCCGCCTTCAAGCGCACGGGCGATTGCGCCGATGATGGCTTCCCACGCGTTCGTCGCCATCTCGCTCCCTTGTGTGATTTCCTGAATCCTGCGCACGAGCTGAAGGCGCTCGGGCGTGGGACGCTCCAATTGCAAGCGCAACATGAACGTCGCGAGCTGGACGGACCTTTCTGCGGAGCCGACGCTGACTTCCGCGGCGGTGATCTTCTTGCCCAAATCCGAGCGTAGCCAATTCACCGTCGCAATGCTCGTTTCCTGAGAACGGGTGTCGAGGAGTCGCGAGCGGATCTGAGGCTCAAGGCGCTCCGACGATAAGGCATCGACGAAGCTTTGGCGAAGTTCCCGTCGCATATTCTTGGGCATCGGATTCCGTCGATCCAGTCCGACCAGCACTTGATCAACGAGAGTCAAATACTGGTTCGGCAAGAGTGGGATTTGCTGTTTCAGCCCAGACAGGTCTATCAGTTCGTCAACGAGCTGCTCGTCCGAACCTGAAATGGCTATATTGGGAATGCCCAGCGCCAGCACGACAGTCAGTGCGAGGTGTCGGAATAAGAATGTTACCAGGTGTCGTATCATGACATGCGGTTACCGGAGCATAGGCAATCGTCCGGAATGACAACAATTGGCCAAAAGTACTGCGGCAAAAGCGACCCGCCCGAGTCGAGCGTCGAAAACGTCTAGCGGGGAATGAAGGGTGGCGTCCTGCCTGGGGTAATCAGCCGCATGCGAGCGGCAGAGCCGACGACCTCGGCACCGGACTTGGGAATGTACTCGGCGAAGATGTCGCTTAACTGCGGCGAGCCGCCTCGATTGCGGCGATATCGATCTTTGTCATCTCCATCATCGCGTCGAACGCGCGCTTGGCGGCCGCGGGATCCGGATCGGTGATGGCGTCCGTCAACGCCACCGGCGTAATCTGCCAGGACAAGCCCCATTTATCCTTGCACCAGCCGCAGGCACTCTCTTCGCCTCCGTTGCCCACAATTGCGTTCCAGTAGCGATCGGTTTCCGCCTGGTCGGCGGTTGCCACTTGAAATGAGAACGCTTCGTTGTGCTTGAAGGCCGGTCCACCGTTGAGCCCAAGGCAGGGAATTCCCAATACGGTAAACTCGACTGTCAACACGTCGCCTTTCTTGCCCGACGGAAAGTCTCCGGGCGCTTTGTACACCGCGCCAACGAACGAATCAGGAAACGTCTTGGCATAAAACTGCGCCGCCTCCTCGGCGTCGCGATCATACCAAAGGCAGATTCTGTTCTTTGCCGGCTTCATATCATTGCTCCATCGTGATGAGCCGCCCGGCGACGGAGTCAACGATGCGATCGCCGTCGGGCTCGGTTTCGCGAATGATTCGCTTGATCATCAGCGAAGTCTACTCGATGTACACTCAACAAGAAAAGTCGTCAGGAGTCGACCCGATGATCTATATTGACAGCCATCCGCCACAGTCCGACAATCCCGGAACGGTGAGAGCGCTCACATAATCGTGAGGCGGCCATGAATGAGGTGATGCGACGTCGAATAGAGGCGCAAGGGTTTCTTGGGCTGGATGACCAGACGGTCGGCCGTCTCAATTACTCGCTACGACTGTCGCCTGCGATTTGCATGATTTGGGCTGCGATTGGCACGGCGCTTGAGTCCCCTGCGGTGCTCTGGAGTTTGGCTCCATTCGCCTTGTTAGGGGCCTTGCTACCTGGCCATCCTTTCGATCTGCTTTACAGATTCGGGGTACAACCATGGACGAGCGGGCCTTCTATTCCGTGCTATCCGCTGCCTCGCAGATTTGCCTGCCTACTAGCCACGGTCATGATTGCGGCTGCTGCATGGAGCTTTCAATCAGGACGGACGTTGTCAGGTCAGATCTTTGGATGGGCACTGGTATGCGCAGCGTTCGTGAACGTCAGCACTGGATTCTGTATTCCTTCGTTTATCTATGGGCTTCTGTTCGGAAAACCTGCCGCCTGCAACGTCAGATAAGACTCAGCACTTGAAGCGAACCTTCATATTCCTATGGCCAAAGGTTCTTCAACATGACGAGCGCAGATCCCGCACCCAATCGCACCGTCAGGACGAGCAGATAATCGAGTAGGCTTTTCATGGCTTCTATCCATTGGCCCGCGTTGAAGACATATCTAGCAACTGCTGGACCAAAGGATAGATCAAAGTTTTCAGTGAACAAGGAACCGAGAGCCGCAACTATATCAAGGCCTTACATGGTGAAGTCGGGTGAGGCACGCAACGTCACCCGCGCCTCTCTGAAGAAGCCGCGTTATTTTTGGTATGGAAATAGATACAGCGGACCAAACAGATACATGGGAAAAGCGAACGGAGCGGATTTGGATATAGCACAGCTCGTGGCATCTCCTCCTCATTGCGAAACCAGCACCGTGCAGCCTAGAATTGGACTCCCTGCGAAAATTACATGCCCCGCTGTGGACTCACGCGGAAATCGGCGACGAGACACAGGCGCAAAGATGAGAACGAAAAAGGGTGGTTCTTCAACCCGTTCTACGTTTTTTCTCCTCGCCGTGGTTCTCTTTCTGTCCGGTTCATTCGTCCTTCCCTTATTCAATCTGAATCGAAGCCACGCCCAGGCCGCTGGCGGAGGTCAGACGAAGTTCCAGCGCATACCGACACAGTTCATCGCGGCGTTGGGCGACCCCCGTGCGACCTCGGGGAACGGCGCGCAATCGTGGGGTCTGTGGCCTCTGGACCCTGGTCCGCGGGGTGTTGAGCTGAACAACTATAAACGGTTGAAGGATGCAGATGGAGTGGCCCCGGCGCGCTGGAAATTCGACGGCAGAGACTGGTGGATGGAGGAACACGGCTTGATCATGGAGCAGCCGACCTTTCCCCTCCCTGCCGGCAAATACATGGTCACGGGCGCCCGCAACGTGACGGCCGTGCTGACCATTCATCCCGCCGACAGGAATGGCGACAGGCGCTGGGACCTCGATAAAGGCGCAACGCTCTACGACGTGACGCACCTGGCCTGCCGCTCCGCGCGCTATACACCGGCAGCGGTTGGCGGTTCATGCTCGCCGGCAAACGTGCTGAAGACGGCGTTCCCCGTTGCGCCGGGGGGAGCGATGCCACCGGTCGAGGGCTGCACGAAGCAAGACTACGCCGTTTTAATCGTGATCGCCGTAGGCGTGGACGACTGAATACACACATGGGGCATTCCGATTTTTACGGAGGACATACCGCGCCAGGACGCCGACGCTCGCTCCGCTCGCACCCGCCAGCTGCTTGAACCCTGTTCACAGATGCTGCCCAGGTGAAATCGTAAAATGGCCAGTTGATCTACGGAAGGTCGATTCGACGCGACTGAGGGCTTGCGGTGGCGAGACGTTATTACACCGAGGAGTGATATATGACTTTAGAAAGCATGTCCGAGGCCGAAATCTTAGGGATCGCCAATCCAATTATGGATAATCTCATGGACGCTTCGACGGTCATCGATCACGAGCGGCACATCCGCGATTTTAGCGACAAAATGAAAGCGCTGGTTACCAAAGAGTATCTTCAGAAGGTCTGTGAGAAGTACCAGCGGGAGAAGGGGTACTTCTCACGGCGAGAGCCCGTGGCCGTTTTCAAACGTCCCGGCGGAGCAGCGATTATCTGGAAGCAGTGGTTCACCAAAGCGCCCGGTGAATTCGTTGCCGAAATGCTTCTCGTCGAAACAGATGGCAAATTTCAGGTGGATCACGCCATGGTGTTCTGA
>DATELB010000256.1:0-4322 GCA_035277085.1 Nitrospira sp.
CTTGAGGTCGCGCATCTTACGAAGGTCGACCCGATTCGGTTCTTCGTCCTCCGATACCGGGACGGCCGGCCCTTTGCGCTGCGGGACATCCACCGGCACGATCTCCTTTTTGAAAGCACCGCTGGCCGTCGCTTCGCGCGCCCGTCGATAACTTTCCAAGGCAAAATCATCTACCTCCGGCCGCGTCAATCCATATTTCTTCGCGCATAATTCGCCGCCGTCTCCCATATGAAAATTGTTGTAGACGTCCCACAGTCCGTCTTTGATGAGACTGTCGGTCAGCTCTTTGTGGCCGAGTTTGTAGCCCTGCCTCGCGTTCTCTAGCAGGTAGGGAGCCCGCGTCATGTTCTCCATGCCGCCGGCCACGACGATGTTGGCTTCCTCGAGTGCGATGGCCTGCGCCGCCATGATGACGGTCTGCAGGCTGGAGCCGCAGACCTTGTTGACCGTCATGGCGCCGATCGATTGCGGAATTCCCGCGCCTATGGATGCTTGCCTGGCCGGTGCCTGGCCGAGGCCGGCGCTGAGGACGCAGCCCATGTGGACGGCTTCAACCTGGTCCGGCGAGAGGCGGATTCGCTGTAAGGCGGCCTCAATTGCGGTGCTTCCCAGCTTGGTTGCCGGCACGGCGGTGAAGACGCCGTTGAAGCTTCCCATGGGGGTCCTGACCGCACTGACGATGACGGCACGGCGTGAGTGTCTCACAAGATTTGCTCCCAATGGCTTTGTTCAAGATAGTGCTTGACCTTGGCCATGAACTGATCGGCCGTGGCGCCGTCGATGACCCGGTGGTCGAATGAAAGGCTCAGGTAACCCATCGGTCTGATGGCGATCGCATCGTTGATCACGACGGCGCGCTTTTGGATCGCACCGACGCCGAGGATGGCGATCTGAGGTTGATGAATGATCGGCGTGCTGAAGAGGCTGCCAAAGCCGCCGTGGTTGGTAATCGTGAAGGTGCCCCCCTGCACTTCGTCAGGATTCAGCTTTTTGGACCTCGCGCGGTCGGCAAGATCCGTGATCTCCTTGGCCAACTGGGTGAGGCCCTTCCGGTCGGCATGCCGTACGACCGGCACGAGCAGCCCCTCCTCCAGCGCCGTCGCGATTCCGATATGCAGATCCTTCTTCACGAGAATGCCCTGGTCTCCCCACATTGAATTCACAACAGGCACATCGCGAAGCGCGCGGGTAACGGCTCTTACAACGAAGGGCAGATACGTCAAATTGCGTCCCGCCCGGAACGCCGCAACGGCCGAAAAGTCTGCTTCGAAGAATGTGCTGACGTGGGCGGACGTTTGCCGGCTTTTCAGCATCCGCTCGGCAATGGTCTTCCGCATCTGCGTCAGCGGCAGCAGGTCTTCGCCCATTGACCCGCTCCCGCCCCCGCTCGGGACCTTGCCAGCATCGGCGTTGCGGCCGACGAATTCGAGCACGTCTTTCTTGGTGACACGTCCGCCCGCCCCTGTTCCTTTGACGAGGCCGAGATCCACTGCGTGTTCCTTTGCCAGCTGCCGCACGGCAGGAGAATGATGATCCTCCCCTGCGGCATGTTCGGCCGGTCTAACCACGACCCCGCCTACGCGGCTGATCACTTCGGCAGGAGGGGCGCTCTCGATCCGCGCTAGCAGCGTGCCGACCGCCACGGTTTCGCCTGCCTTCACCAATATCTC
This sequence comes from Nitrospira sp., assembly GCA_035277085.1. Taxonomy (GTDB): domain Bacteria; phylum Nitrospirota; class Nitrospiria; order Nitrospirales; family Nitrospiraceae; genus Nitrospira_C. The sequence continues at coordinate 1,671 of DATELB010000256.1, forward strand.
GTTCAACAGCCCGCTCGCGGGGGAAGGCACCTCGAGATCCACCTTTTCGGTTTCAACTTCCAACAACGATTGGTCCTTCTCAATCGCCCCGCCGAGGGGAACGAGCCACTTCACCACCGTTCCCTCTGCGATGCTCTCGCCAAGCTGAGGCATGATGATGTCGGTCGCCAAATCGGGCTCCGTTCATTCAATAGGCGGCCAGCGTGCGCGCCGCGGCCACGACGTCTGCCGTTTTTGGCAGGAAGAATTCTTCCAGCGGCGTGCTGAAGGGCACCGGCGTGTCCGGTGCCGCGATACGCATGATGGGGCCATCCAGACTGTCGAAGCATTCTTCGGCCAAGAGTGCGGCCACTTCAGCGCCGATTCCGCCGGTCTTGTTGTCCTCATGAAGGACGATTGCTTTGCTTGTCTTGCGCACCGATGAGTAAATTGCCTCCTTATCGAGAGGCACTAGCGTGCGCAAATCCAGGACCTCGAGATCAATGCCTTCCCTGGCGAGCATCTCGGCCGCCTCGAGCGCCAGATGGACCATGGCCCCATAGGTGATGACGGAAATGTCGCTCCCCGCTCGTTTGATGTCCGCTTTCCCGAGAGGAACGATGAAATCCTCCGCTGGAAGCGTCCCCTTGATCCGCCGGTACAGAAATTTGTGCTCGAAGTAGATGACCGGGTTCGGGTCACGGATCGCCGCCTTGAGCAGACCCTTGGCATCATACGGTGTCGATGGAGCAACCAGCTTTAGCCCGGGCGAGTGGAAGAACCAGCCTTCCGGGCATTCGGAATGGAACGGCCCACCATGGACGCCGCCGCCGAACGGTGCACGGATGACCAACGGGACTGCAGCACCCCACCGGTAGTGATTCTTCGCGGCAACCTCCGTGATTTGGTCGAAGGCGCACGAGATGAAATCCGCAAACTGCATCTCGACGACAGGCCGCATGCCCATCATGGCTGCGCCGATGGCCGCGCCGACGAAACCGGATTCGGCGAGCGGGGTATCGAGGATTCTCCATTCGCCGTATTTGTCCAGGAACCCCTCAGTAATTCTGAAGGCGCCCCCATACTGCCCGACGTCTTCACCGAGAATGAACACGCGCTCATCCCGTGTCATTTCCTCATCGAGCGCTTGCGAAATGGCTTCGAGATACGTGACCTCTCCGGTCGCCTGAGGTGTTGTCGTACTCATGCTGCGCTCCTTGCATGAACGGCTTCATGACAGACTTTCTGCTCCGTAGCGAACACGCCCTCGAGAGTTTCCGGTCCTTCGGGCAGCGGACTCTTCTCGGCAAATTCAAGGCCGGCTTCCACTTCTTTTTTCGCCCGCTCGGCAAGGTCGTGGAAGTTGCTTTCATCTCCGTACCCGGCGTCGACCAGCAGGCGCTCGGCCATGAGAATCGGATCTTTGGCTTTCCACTCTTCAAGCAGCTCTTTCGGAACGTATTTGGCCGGATCGTGCTCCGAATGGCCGTGCATGCGCATCGTTTTGAACTCGAGAAACGTCGGGCCGCCCCCGGCGCGGGCCTTCGCAATGGCTCGCTTTGCGGCCAGATACACGGCCGCGACGTCGTTGCCATCCACGATTTCTCCTGGCATTCCATAGGCTGCGGCACGCTGAACGACGTCGGAAATCGCCATTTGGTACCGCAACGGCGTCGAGTAGGCATACTGATTGTTGTTGCAGAAAAACACCACGGGCAGCGTCCGCACCGCCGCAAAGTTCATGGCTTCGTGAAAATCTCCACGGCTTGTGCCGCCGTCTCCGGTTCCCGCCACCACGATGCGTGATTCTCCCCTCATCTTGAAGGCGAGGGCCGCCCCGGTCGCCACCGGCAAGTTATCAGCCAAATGGCTGACGAAGCCGATGATCCCGCGCGAGAGATCGCCCATGTGCACGTTGCCGTCTTTACCCTTTGTGGGCCCGGTCCGCTTACCAAGGTACTGAGCGAGGACTTCGCCAGGGGTGATGCCGCGGATCAGGAAGGCACCCATATCACGGTGGAACGGCGCGATGACATCGTCTCGTTCCAATGCCGAGGCGTATCCGACGGCGATGGCTTCCATCCCGTGGCTGGTATAACAACCCCCGACAATCCGCCCCTGTCGATAGAGGGCGGTGATGCGATCTTCGAGCGCTCTCGTCAGCCGGAGGTAGTAATACATCAGGAGCAGGTCGCCTTGTTTTATCTCGCGGATGACGTCTGCCAGGTCCATGAGCACCTCCTCGCAGAAGATCGGCTCTCAGATTTCAGGCATGTCCTTCCATGACAACAGCGGTTTGTTTGTCCGGCACAGCGGACAATGCGCCGGTTCCCATTGCGGCATGTGCAAGTCCGCGGCGTAGTAAAAGGGATGTTGCCCGACCAGGTCGTTCACGAGCGGGAATTGACCGCTGTCCCGTCTGGCGAACACCATCATGCCGACCAGACGGCCGCCGTTATCGGTGATGACCTTGCCGAGCTTGCTGACGCAATTGCCCCTTGTCGTGACGTCGTTGAAGGCGAGAAATTTGTCCTCCGCACTTACCGTTCCGGTGCTGATCTCGGTACCGATCCGCCCTGTGTCGCAACTGTAAGGCGTCACGGTTACGCGCAAGGGCGTCGTGCCCTGAAGGCTGTCCGCCACGGACTCGGCCAATGGTCGTGCCGCCGATCC
>DATELB010000257.1:0-10342 GCA_035277085.1 Nitrospira sp.
TGCCTTCGAATCGGTGCGAGACGGCAATCTGGAAATCTACACCGCTCGGATTCTCGAACACCGGGACGGCACATATTCCGCTCAGGATCTGCAACGACGAACCACCGCGTCCGCGGATGATTCCTCCCCCGCATGGTCGCATGATTGCTCGCAGCTTGCGTTTTCCTCAAAGCGGCCGAATCAGCCCTACTCCAGCCTCTATCAACTGGATTTGAGCAGCAACACCGCCAGCGCGCTGACGACGGGATACGAAGATTCGTCCCCCGCCTGGTCTCCCGACGGATCCAAGATTGCATTCACGCGCAGCTCGGAACACGGATCACACGAGATCTATGTGCACGTGATGAGTTCCGCTCAGAATATTCGACTGACCAATAATGCCGTGGATGATCGCGATCCCTCGTGGTCGCCCTCCGGCCGTCTCATATTTGCGAGGCATTCGGAGGACGGCACTCGTTCGGCCCTCTTCGAGATGGATGCGGTCGACGCCAACGGCGACGGAAACGGAGACCACTTAACGGCCATTTCCGCTCCACAGGCCAATGAATATGACCTCAAACCAGAATATTCCGACAATGGAAAGGCGGTGGTATTTTTTCGCAGTCAGGAGACCGGCGGAGAAGGACCCGGCGATGTGTGGAAACTCGTCATCCAGGATGGCACCGTCATGGAGCCCGTCGTGAACCTCACACAGACCAAGGGCCATCATGAGCATGGTGCAACCTGGAGGAGGAATGGAGTCTGCGCGAGAAGAGGACAGTAGGAACGTGAACATCGCCTCACCGGCGGCCTCAGCCGATCGCCTCCTCAGTCCGCCAACGCGAGCTCTTGGGCCATGTTCTCTCTGGCCACGATGCCCCGATTCAGCAACTCCTGCCGCACACGCGGCGAGACACGCCCCGTCACCCACAGGTCTACGCGGAGCTGCTCTTTCTTAGGCCGGAGCGTCTTCGCCAGGCGATCGAACAACGCTTCCGTTTTCTGCATCCAGATCGCCTCGTCGACCGGCGCCGGGAAGAATAGGGTGCGCTCCTTGGACCGCCCCAACGCGATTCGTCCGAGTATGGTGATTTCGGCAATCGGCAGCACCTGCTCATTGTAGGCCCGCAACAACTCCGCGGCCTGTTGATAAAACAGCGCCTCGTCCTCGGACAACGCGTTCAATGCCACAGTGACGAATCGGTCACGACGCTTTGCCGTCGGCAGGGCGTCGAGGCAGGAGACGATGACGGATTGATGCCGCGGCGAGTAAAACGGGTGATCGAGAAATTTCCTGGCCATATCCTCCCGGACGCCCATCGCTTTGAGATGCCGCAGGTTCAACATGCGCAAATCGGCCGGCCCATATTCTTCAAGAGCGCGGTTCAACACTTCGACACTGTTCAAGCTCGCGAGAGCCAGCGGCAGCGGATTGGGGACCGGAACCAGCATGATCGCGAACGTCGAAGTGTACCCGACAAGGCTCGCCCATCCCACTCGGTCGAGTTCAATCTGCAACATTGGATTCGACGAATACACATCCACATGGTAGTAGGCGGCGAATCGCCTTTTATATGCCGAAACTCGTGCGAGGTTTTTGAGATATGAATCTTCATACGAGCCCGAGTCATGCATGGCCCCTGCGATCACCGACTCCATCAGGCGATAGGCCCCCCGGGGAATTCCAACCACCGTGTCCTTGGGTTCCAAAGCCAGGCGGCCGACCGTCTGCACCGGCTCGACCAATACCTTGAACGCCGACTCAGCCGCGACTCCCGCCGTATACCGTTCTCGTAGATCTGCAATGGTTGTCAGCTCGCGGCGCAATCGTCGGAGCATCGCATCCCCTCGGGCGAGGAATATGCCGTAATCGCTCGCAACGGTGTAGGTGTGCATGTACCCGTCGTGTTGAACCGGCGGCTCGATCCGGTAGTGCGGGCCGGTCCGCAGCTCAGGATCGACCGCCTCCTCAACAGTCTTGGAGGTCGGCAGTTCATAATCTTTGCCCTGTGAGAGACAGGGGAACGCTCCGAGGAGCATCAAGATGAGGCCGATACGCTGCGTGAACATCGTGGGCAAGATTAGTGGTTGGTTGGCTCGCGTGCAAGAGGCAACGCCTGTCGAACTTTGCTGACAGCTTTCGCTTACAGGCGGGCAGTGGCCTTGTATGGTTTTACCGTGCCGATGAGCGGATTTTGTTCGTCGGTCGGCCTCCCTGTGTCCCGGCTTGAGGTGTTTGCCCTAGAAACTGCCGTCCTTTGGGACATTTCCCCTTCGGTATGCAGCTTGCTCGTCGGGTAGCAAGAACCTCCGTACCAACGAGGTGGATCATGAAAACCCTCCTTGCAGACCTCTACGAAAAGCGGTGGATTCCTCGCCAACACATGATTGTCCCCCTTCATTGTCAGCTGACCGGGAGGGAGCAATCCGGATCCGGATGGGTCAGAGACTTTTCCAGCATCGGAGCGAGAGTGATCAGCAACCTTCCCTTGACCGCCGGGGATGAACTGACCCTGACGTTGCCGAAAGACGGCAGCCCTGAAATGACGCTCGCTGCCACGGTCCGGTGGAACCAGGGCCAGCTGTTCGGGCTTGAATTCAAGCACAGGCCGAGGGATTAGGTCGGGGAACTCGTGCAGATGCTTCGTCAACCGCCTTGGCGGACGGCTACCGGTCCGTCGGAAAACGTTGAGGTAGCAAGGGATGCAGCTAAGCGACTCGAATGCGAATCATCCCGCCGGTGATCGCGGTCTTGAGGAGCTGTGCGGTGTTCGACACTCGCATTTTTTTCATCATGTTCGCGCGGTGGGCCTCGACCGTTTTGACGCTGATCTTGAGACGCTGGCCGATTTCCTTATTTTTGAAACCGGCCCAGATGAGTTCGAGAATTTCCTGCTCCCTCGACGTGAGTGACTCCGGCCGTTTGGCCCTGGGGGGCGGCTGTATGTCAGCCGGACCCAGGCGACGCATGGGCTTCCGTTTTGTCCGTACCATTCTCCACCCCTCAATTTGTGCGTAAAGAGTCGCGCGTACGAGCTAGAGTCTAGGACTCTAGTCGTGATTTCAGGATTTCTGTACTAGGTATCTCCCTAAGGATTTCAAAGGGCCATAGGACTGAGGTCGGCATAACGATCCAAGCCGTTCATGCTGTCGGCCTTCTAAGCCCGCTGATTCCATAGATTCTTTCCTCTAGGTAGCCCTTGCGGCACATCAGAACAGAAGTCTACAATATCGGCAGGAGCATCAGGCCATGCGCTATAGTCGCGGTACCAGGCGCATTACCGTCACCGGGGAAGCCTCGGTCAGATTGTTGCTGACGGATGACGCGGACGACGGAACCCTGCTTGATCTCTCCCGCCTAGGGGCGCGCCTCCGGATCAACCGGCTGTTCGAACCGGGACAAAAACTGGCGATCATGCTGAACCTTCCCTGGGAGGAACCCGCCATTGAGGTGCGCCTAGCCGCCGTCAGGTGGATGAAGGACAACAGGGTCGGCATTGAATTTCTCAAGATCGAGGACGACGATCGTGTCTCGCTCGATGTATTTCTTGCCGCTCGATCCAAACTTCAAGAAAGTCACGCCTAGCATCTCCCTGTAGGCCGATCCGTGTCATAGCGGTCCTGGGCTTCACAGACACGCTGACGAGCATCGCTGTCTTGTCTTTCCGCTGTGCAAAGGTGTTCAGTTCTTGATGAATAACCCTACAGTGTCGGGAAAGGCGGAAGCATGTCTTACGGACGACATCAGTACTAAATCTTATGTACTACAATCCGGTTTTCATTACGGCGTGTTGCGCCGTTGGTGGTACTCTAATTGCACATCACTGTCGTGACAAGGATGACGGTGAGCGAATGGCTCTGCCACTGTGAGGAGGAACGAGCATGGCACTATGGCGTCGATTTCGGAACTTTCGCCGATGGAAGAAAGCCACCACTCCCATGCTGCTCAATGCCGAGACAGGGGAACTCATACCGATCTCGAGTTATACGGCGCCGCCTGAAGGCAAGTGGATGCTTCGCCGTCCGCTCACATTGCCCGGCAGTCCCGTCCCCCTCTTCCTTGAAGTGCGCGGGATTCCATTGCGGAAAAAGCCCAGAGACGCCAAGGCTCAGACGTCATCGACGGCGCTCACGGCATAGAGAGGATGGGCTTACCGATCCCGGAGAGGCGGAGAGTTTCGCTTATCCAATCTTCATGAGCTTTTCCGGATAAAAGTATTTCTCGTACCCGTCCCTGCCCTTGCGGTAATCGTTGTCGGTGCCATACTTCAGGCGGTAATTGAATCGGCACTTATGGTCCTTCTCATACTCATAGACATCCTGAATGAAGGACACAATTTGCTCGAGATCCGACGTTTGCTCGCCCTTTCCCAAGGTCACCGAGAGGCCTGAGGGAATGTCGCCGATCACCTGAACGGTTTCCGCACCATTGTGAATCCGGGCCTCGATCAACGTGTTGTCTTTCTGACAGAGGGCATAGCCGCGCTTTAAGGTGTCGATGGCCTCCTGAAACCCTTCCTTGGATGCCTGCTTCGCGCCGACCATGACTTTGAGTTCGTCGAGAAAAGCGGTCATGTCGCCGACACGCTGTTGGAGCTCGGCGTGTTCGGCCGTTGCGGCATCAAGGCCAGCGTGAAGACCCCCGTCTTGCCCTGCGGTAAGCTCGGACGCCGGTCGAGGCTCCTGCCCGCCGACCTCCGCACGTTCGGTCACGTAGAGGATCGCCACGGCAAAAAACAACAGCAGGAGCACTTGAACGAGCGACAATCCGAAGACCCAGTTGGAACGCGATTCAGTTTCTTCCACTCGAACGCTCCTCAGTGAGCCGCTCTCTCATGAAAAAGAGGACGTCCCTCATCGTGGATTCGATCGCCTTGCTCGCGTCGAGGCTCGACCGGATAGCCTGTTGTACGCTGGTGAGCCCGTCTTTGAGCTCGGCAGACATCGACGTCGACGACACGTCCTTTAACTCGGTTTCAAATGCCGACAATTGCGTGGCAACGATCGCCACAGACGACCGCAGGGTGTGGAGGCTGTGGAGTTGACCATCCAACTCCGCGCGGCTCTTCTCCAACGCGGTCGTCATTTCGGCGAATTGCTCGGTCCTTTCCCTGATCCTGCCCGAGAGGGTATCGATCGCCAGGCCCACCTCATTCGCGGCTTCCGATCCTGACAAGGATTCGCCGAATGCCGTGACGGTGTCGGCAGCCTGCCGCAAACTCGTCTCCAGGTGATGCGCCGCCTTTTCGAAATGTTCGCCCTGTTTTCCCAGCGCCGCCACCAATTTGCCGGCCTGCGCCGTGAGCATCTCCTGTGGTACCTGTATCGCCGAGAGCCGCCCGAGAATTTCCCGCAGCGATGATTCAAACCCGTCGCTGGTCGCTTTGGCCATCTTGCTGTGCTGCTCAACGAGTTTTTCGCGCACCCCCGCCAGTGAGTGGACGATGTCATAGAGGGCGCCGCCCAAGTCATTGGCTGCCCGATCCCTGAACGCCCTGATTTCCATCGTGGCATCGCTCAGTTCTTGCGTGAGCGCTGCGACACGGTGATCAATGGCGTCCTGCGCATGCGTTATCCGGTCGGACAGCGTCTCTTGAAATTGCAGCACCACGAGCCGCAGGAGCATCCCTGAGAACGTCGCGGTCAGGGCATACCCGAACGTCGTAAGCACGGCGTCAGCCGTGAGTTTCGGAGCGGGCCAGATGATGAATGCCGCAATGAGCGCAAACAGGGCCCAAAGAAAACCCATGTAATACAGGGAGTCGGCAAATTGGACGGTGTTCTTGTTCTCGACCGAGTATCCGTAACCGGCATAGGCCGCAAGGAGGACGCCGAGAGCCAGCATCGTTGCCACCGGCGGAAGCCCAGAGAACGACGAGTATGCCAAAGCCGCAACACCGGCCAGCGTCGCACAGGTCCAGGCGATTCCCAATTTTAGGCGGCTGTGCGCTGAGGAGTCATCGCTTGGCCCGCTTTCGCGGTCATCTTCCCGGATGTGCATCGGCCTTTCATATGAGATGGGAGAAACCCGAGGCATAGCTCCCTCCTCTGCTTTGCAATTGTCTCAGGCCTTATCTTCCGGTCTGGCGGGGCTACCAATAACTGGGGACTCCCCTAGTTGAAGGCGTATGCATACATGCGTGCCGTCGCGCCTGAAGCCTTAATCCTTTTTGGATGCCAACAGCCAAACATTTTCCGTAGCCGGACACTTGCCCTTCAATCCGCCGGAGACGTCGGTGCTCGCCAGCAGCCTTACGTCATACGTATTTGCATAATGGCGGCGTATTTCATCGCCGGTCACGGGAAAAGGGGGACCGTCCATGAGGCGCTGATCATACTCGTAGCAAACCAGCAACTGCGGCGCCTTGTTCGTCAGTGCCATGAGATGAGCCGTATACCGGCTACGGACGTCCGCGGGAAAGGCGACGAGCGCCGCTCTGTCATATATGGCATCGACGCTGCCAAGCGCTTTTTTCGAGAGAGCAAAGAGATCTCCGACGAAAATGTCGAGATCGGTTGCGCTCCACTGCTCGAGCTCACCGGCGGGGGCGATCTCCGGCTGCACACCGAGATCCATGAACAATTGCTCAACGGCCAGCTGACTCAGCTCCGCCCCGGACACACGATAGCCACGGGACAGGAGCCAAGAAATATCGAGCGTTTTTCCGCACAACGGCAAAAACATGCGCCGCCCCTTGGCGAGCGCCAACTGATGGACATGTGTCACGAGGACGGGATTGGGCTTGTTCTCGTGCCAAGCCGTCTCCTTGTTTTCCCACCGTCGGAGCCAAAAATCCGAATCCATATTCGCTCACCGCTGTAATTGGAAACGACACCCGCCTGGCAGGCGAAGCGGAATCATCTATGGCAGTTTGCCGACAATGCTTCGAAACTCATCTTCGGTAAACGCCTTGACGGTCTCCGTCCGGAGATTGCCTTGCGCGCCGAGCCACAAGAGGTGCGTGGCCAATACCGCATCGTTCGGCACCTCCACAACGGCCAACATATCGTAGCGACCCGTCGTGAGATAGAAGGCTTTGATCTCTCCGCCGAGTTCTTTGAGTTTCTTTTTTCCCAGATCAAGCCGGTTCGCGGACTCCTTGACGTTCCGAACGCCTTGATCGGTCCACTGGGACTGAATGATATACGTCGGCATGGGAAACCTCCTTGATCACGGTGAGCCTCGACGGGTGAAGGCGGATTCTAGCATTGAACGGACGGCGTTCGCCTGCTCAGGTACCGAAGCGATGTTCCGCCTCGTTGCTTTTGGCCGGCTCTCTGACGGCCACGGCGTCATCCGCCGCGACAAGGCGAGAGCCGCACTCACTGGCATAAACCGCCGTGAACTCTGCGCCGAAGAGGAGGACTTGAGCCGAGTAGAAACTCCACAAGAGAATCACCACAAAGGGACCGGCGCTCCCGTACAACGACACGATCAGTGTTTTTCCGAGGTACAACAGCACGAACCATCGGCCGATAAAAAACAAGACGGCCGTCACGGCCGCGCCGATCCACACATCCGCCCAGGCCACCTTGGCATTCGGCAGCAGCTTGAAGATCATCGCAAAGAGCAGAGTCACCGACGCGAACGAAATCGCGTCGACGATGCGCATGTTTACCGCAAGCGAACCGGGAAGATGCGAGGCGAATCCTCCCGCCATTGCGGTCAACACCAGCGAGACGAGCAGGAGAAAGGCGGTCCCCAGCACTCCCAGAACCGAGAAAAACCGGCGGCGGAGTCGGCTCAATACTCCCCCCAGGGATTTGGGCTCCACACCCCAAATCCAGTTGACGGCGTCCTGAAGGACATCGAACGCACCAGTCAGCGCAAAGAACAGCGCCGCCACCTCCACGATCCTGGCCAGCCATCCCACGCCTCCTTTCTGCCAGCTCTCGAGCAACTCTCCGACGGCTTTCGCGCCTTGTTCCCCGATAAGTCGTTGCACTTGCTCCATGAGCAGTCCTTCCGCCGTGCTCCGTCCAAGGATGGACGTGGCAAGCTCGACGACGATGAACACCAACGGCACGACGGCAAAGGCGGTATAGTAAGCGAGACCTGCGCCGAATCGTAAGGTCGGGTCATCGTTCCATTTCGACACCGTCGTGCGCAGCAGGGCCCAAAACGTGCGCGGATGAAATGGACTTCCGCCTCGGCGCGAAGGCACGTACCGCTGGCTAGATTCTGTTGTGTGCTCCGGATGCTGGAAGTGTCCCATGCGTCAGTATATTCCCATAGAGCTTGAGCAGGCCTGACTGTCTTCAACTGCTCGACTTGCAACCGAGCCAGAAGAAGGCCGTTGAAATGATCGCGGCGACGAGGAAGAAGACCATCGGCTGCCATTTCCCATGAAGGATGCTCAGCGCCGCGCACAGGCAGACGAGCAGCCAGCCCTTCGAGAACGTTCGGACGCGTGCCTCCAAGGCGCGGTCAGCCGGTGCTCCTGATGTCCGGCCCACGGCCACTGAGGCGAGCACTCCAATAACAGCCGCAACGTACAGCCATTCTTCCCTCTGCGGCATCATGGAAAAGACCAGCGCGGCGGCAATTGCAACTGGCGTCCATAAAATGAGCCGCGATGCGCCTGCTCTGCTCTTGTCGTTGCTGTGCACCTGTCCGTCCCCCGCTCGCCACTCTAGTATTTCGTGCAGTAACCTAATTGAGAACGGGGAAAAAGGATAGGCCCGGTGGTTGCGGCCGCTCTGCAAGAAGGTCACAATCGATGCATGGACACACAAACGGACGGCGCAAGCCGTGCGCCCTATGACGTGATCGCAGCCGGGAGACGCAACGCTCTCTATGTTCGAGCGTTGTGCGTGCTTTCCGCCATGCTGATCCTGGCAGGTTGTCCATCAAAACCTCCGGGTCCGGGCGTCCGATTTCCGGTCACCGGCGGTTTCCATCGCGTCCTTCCAAGCGCTGGGCAGCGGATTCTGGTCTGGGGCGACCCTCCGCTAGCCGAGTTGGCGATGGAATGGCTTCGGGATCACCACTATGCAAGCGTTGCCATACCGCACAACGGCCCCTTTCAGCCTGTACAGATTGCCCATAATTTCTCGACACGCGCCGCTGCGCTCGCCGTCGCTCGAGAAATGAAGGCGGAGGTCGTGATTGTTCTTGAGCGCGAAGCGACAAAGGAAGGGACGTTAATCCAATCGGACTGCGGGCGGCAATACAACGTCTCTGTTGACCTCAAAGGCCTTTCCGTCGAGACGGGAGAGACAACCCTGCAGGGCTATGCCCATTACCCGCACTGTGTTGATTTGAGTGAGAAGACGCTCCGGAACCTCAGCTGCCAGGCGTTCGCCACCGCGTGGGGATTCCGTGCCGCCGGCCAACTCGATATTCCGTCGACGATGATGTGCACGGTGGGCCAGACGGATCCGATGCCGGGACGCTAGTCTGTCTCGGCCCGGACACTTGCCTCCATAGACCTTTGCCATTCGAGCACGTAGAATGTCGCCTCCCTGCGCGCTCGATCCACTTCACTCTCGGTGAGGGTCGCAACCCATGGTTCTGCATATCGATCACGTCACCGTCGTGGTGCGCGACGTCGCCAAAGCCAAAACGTTTTTTGCGCTGCTTGGGTTCGCCGAAGAGAAATCGGTGACGATCTCTGGAGCCACTTTCGCCCGTTACATGGGTGTGGATGGCATCGAAGCCGAGCACGTCACGCTCGTATCGAAGCAGGCGACGCCACGATTCGAAATCCAGCTTCTGCGATATATCAGCCCTGCCCGCTTGCCTGATGCCGACGTCGAAAACCTGGCAAAGCCCGGCTACAACCATATCTGTTTCGCCGTCACCGATTTGGAGTCGGAAGTGAAACGGCTTACCGCTCAGGGCGTGGCCCTCCGCAGCGAGATATTGGATTTTCACGCGAGAAAGCTGGTCTTTCTTTCCGGCCCCGAGGGCATCACGGTCGAATTGGCTGAATGGCATCCTTGAGAGGAGTGCATCATGCGGCGCTCACGATGGCTCGCGTGGTTTCTCGCCGGGTGGCTCCTGGCTCCGGGTTTCGACGGTTGGCCGCAGCCATCACGCCCCGACAATGAAATCACCAAGCTCACCGACGACGTCTATCTGTTCCGGCATCAATTCCATCAAAGCATGTTCGTCACGACTCCCGACGGCGTCATCGTCACCGACCCGATCAGCGGCGACGCGGCTGGGTGGTTGAAGACCGAGATCGCGAAACTCACGGATCAGCCCGTGCGCTATGTCGTGTACAGCCATCACCACAGCGACCACATCACCGGCGGGAGCGTGTTTGCCGACGGAGCAGCCTTCGTCAGTCATGCCGCGGCGCGGGCGTACATTGCAGAGGCCGCCGATGCCCTTACCCCCGTTCCGACGATAACGTTC
>DATELB010000258.1:0-8003 GCA_035277085.1 Nitrospira sp.
GACCACTTAATTGATCAACGACTTAGGACGATAGATCCGGTGACTGTTAACACGTGCCATACGCCCCTGAATCAATCAGGGTACGCTGAGGTATTGGAATGGATTCAGGGCTGTCTAGAACGTTTCTGATATAATTCCGCCCCTCCTTCCTGACGAGAGGGGAATCCTGAATGGAACCCGCTTCGTTGCACGATCGTAAGCTCGCCGAGACCCTCATTCTGGATGAACTCTTCGATCTGTCGCTGTACAAAGCCCTCAGGCAGGTTACGCACCCTGACGTGCATCACACACTGGATGAACTGATCACCGTCGAAGCTGGCCATCTCGCATTCTGGCAGAAATTCTTCGATATGCGCCTCGATCAATTAAATCTCGGCCGCCGGATCAAGCTGGGAGTCATGGTCGTTGCCTGCAAACTGTTCGGTTCGACGGCGGTGCATCTGATCCTCGAAGCCATTGAGGTCCACGGCGTCCGTAAGTATCTCGCGCTTTGGCGCGAATACCAGGGCAAACCGCTCGCCGAGGCCCTGAAAGGCATTCTCTTGGATGAATTCAAACACGAGGATGTGCTCGTCACGGCACTCACCGAACGGAAAATTAATGCGGAGAAGATCCGAAACATCTTTCTTGGACTCAACGACGGATTGGTGGAAATTCTCGGAGCCGTCAGCGGCTTTTTCGGGGCTTTCGGCGAAGCGTCCATGGTCGTGGTCGCGGCATCGACGACGGCGGTGGCTGGAGCTCTTTCAATGGGCGCCGGCGCCTTCCTCGCACTGAACAGTGAGAAGGAAGTCAAGACGACGGAAATCGCCAAGAAAATTTTTCTCGGCGAAGCGTCCGAGGTCGTTCCGATGGAGGAATCCCCCATTGGGTCGGCACTGGTCGTCGCCGCGGCCTACATTGCGGGCGCGATTGTCCCGGTATTACCCGTGATCTTTGGAGCAACCAACGCGCTGTTCTCCGTCGTCACCGCAGGCCTGATGGTGGTCGTCGTGTCCACCGTTCTCTCCTTCTTGTCCGGCATGGATATTTTCCGCCGCATCGTCCTCAATTTGGCCATCATCGCGATCGCCGTCACAGTCACCTACGGCATTGGGGTGTTCGCGAAGAGTCTCTGGGGTATTGCCCTGTAAGCGGTCCCTCAGGGACGCCATACAATGTCGTCCGGCAGGTGATGTATGGCCCGGGCGCACATTGGGCTGTCAGGTTATTCGTACAAACCCTGGCAGGGACCGGATCGGTTTTACCCGCCGGATCTCAAGCAGACGGGTTTTCTCAGCTATTACGCCACCCGCTATGACACCGTTGAACTGGACGGGCTCTGGTATCGTCTCCCCTCGGAGAAGGCCGTGGCCGATTGGCTCGCTTCGACGCCATCTCACTTTCTCTTTGCCCCTAAGGTCCACAGGCAAATCACCCATCGGTTCCGTCTCAAGCCCGAATGCTATGAGTTCCTGCAGGTCATGCTCAACAGACTCAAGCCCCTAGCGGCCGCGAATCGCCTCGGACCGCTCCTCATCCAGCTGCCGCCCAACATGAAACGCGACGATGACCGGCTCGCGGCCTTTCTCGAGCAATTGCCGGCGAGCGCGCGATGGGCGGTCGAGTTCCGTCACGACTCGTGGCACGACGACGCCATTGAGTCGCTGCTTCGACGGTTCAATGTATCCTGGGCCGCCGCAGACACCGACGAGCGCCCCGCGGAATGCCGGAACACTGCCGATTTCTGGTACGTGCGATTACGGCGCAGCGCCTATGACGAAAGGGATCTCGAACAGTGGGCCGACAAGTTGCGGAACATGGTCGGAGAGGGCAAGAGCTGCTTCGTGTACTGCAAACACGAAGACGAAGGCTCGCCGTGGATCTGGGCGGACAGACTATTGAAGTTCGTGCCCTCGGGGCAGCTTGATGAACGAGTGGCTTAACGGCCCAGCGCCTTCTTCACGGCGTTGCCGATTTCGGCCGGATTCTTCACAACCCGGACACCTGCCGCTTCCAGCGCCTTCATTTTTTCATTCGCCGTGCCCTTCCCGCCGGAGATGATCGCGCCGGCATGGCCCATGCGGCGCCCGGGAGGCGCGGTGATGCCGGCGATGAAGCTGACCACCGGTTTCTTCACGTGCTTCTTAATGAACTCCGCCGCCTTTTCCTCGGCATCGCCGCCGATTTCGCCGATCATTACAATCGCCTGGGTTTCCGGATCCTTCTCGAACAACGGAAGGACATCGACGAATCCTGTGCCGTTCACCGGATCGCCACCGATGCCGACGCAGGTTGTTTCGCCCAACCCTAGAGTCGACAGCTGATGCACGGCCTCGTACGTGAGGGTGCCGCTGCGGGAGACGACGCCCACGATGCCCTTCTTGTGGATGAATCCCGGCATGATGCCGATCTTGGCTTCATCGACCGTGATCACACCAGGGCAGTTCGGGCCGATCAACCGCACGTCGCGGCCGCGCAGCGCGCGCTTGACCTTGACCATGTCGTTGACGGGAATGCCTTCGGTGATGCAGATGACCAGCTTAATGCCGGCATCGGCGGCTTCAAGAATCGCGTCGGCGCAAAATGGCGGAGGCACGAAGATCAAGGAGGTGTCGCATTCAGTCTTTCTGACGGCATCGGCAACCGTATTGAAGACGGGGATGCCTTCCACCTCCTGCCCGGCCTTTCCCGGAGTGACGCCTGCGACCACCTTCGTTCCATAGGCCTTGCATTGGGTCGCATGGAAGGAGCCTTCCTTGCCCGTAATCCCCTGCACCACCACCCGCGTATTCTTATTGACGAGAATGCTCACGGTTAACCTCTTTTCTTCCTTTCCCCTTTCCCTCTCTCCTGATTGGGAAAGTCTTCCTTCACTTAGACAGGACCGACGTCACCGGTAGTGCGACAGGTTTGTGTCCCGCTATCGAGTTCTCTCTGCGGGTGGTGTCGATCAATGTTTTCACCCGCCCACCCTGCCGCGCCGAAACGCGGCTTGCACCAAGCGCCCGCAGCGACGCTCAGTCTCTTATCACTCTCATACGGCCTGGCCGATCCTGCATCGCGACTTGATCGGAGGCTCGGGACCCGCACTTGCCGAACGGTTGCGGTCGCGAAGCGACGGCTATGCATGTTCGAAAGTCCGTCCACGATAGTCACGACGGACTAAGTTTGCATAGCCGAGCAGCCGGAGGCTTAGTGCGGTCGCGCCGGAGCGGTGAGCGGCGCAGGATCGGCAAGGCCGCTCACGCCGCTTTCCCCGTCAACTTCACAATTTTCTGTGCCGCTTCCCACAAGTCATCGGCCACTTCCAGCTTGAGCCCGGAGTCCGCCAGCAGCTTCCGCCCTTCCGGCGCGTTGGTACCTTGCAGCCGCACGACCAGAGGGACGCTGATGTTCACCTCTTTCGCGGCATCAATGACGCCGTGGGCGATACGCTCGCACCGCACGATCCCGCCGAAGATGTTGATGAAGATGCCTTTGACGTTCGGGTCCTTCAGAAGAATGCGGAAGCCTGCGGCCACCGTTTCCTTCGTCGCACCGCCGCCGACGTCGAGAAAGTTGGCCGGTTCACTCCCCGCGAGTTTAATGACATCCATCGTGGCCATCGCGAGTCCAGCGCCGTTCACCATGCAGCCGATGTTCCCGTCGAGCTTCACATAATTGAGATTGTTCGCCGTTGCTTCGATTTCCAGCGGTTCTTCCTCGTTCAAGTCCCGCATCTTCTGCACGTCTTCGTGTTTGAAGAGCCCGTTGTCGTCGAACGATACCTTGCCGTCCAGCGCCACGAGCGTCTTTTCTTTCGTGATGATCAGCGGATTGATTTCGACAAGGGCCGCGCTCTTGTCCATGAACAACCGGTACAGATTGCCCAGAAGCTGAACGAAGGGATTGATGACGGCCGGCTCGATGTGCTGCAGACCCAATGCGAACGCCACGTTCCGGCCATTATGTCCCTGAAAGCCTACGGCGGGATCGATCGCTTCCTTGATGATTTTGTCCGGCGTCTTCTCCGCGACCTCTTCGATTTCCATTCCGCCTTCCGTGCTGGCGATAAACGTCGGCCAGCCGGTATCGCGATCGACTAAAATGGAGAGGTACAATTCCTTGGCGATGTTCGCCCCTTCTTCCATCAGGAGACGATTGACTTTCCGGCCTTTCGGGCCGGTCTGATGCGTCACCAGCGTCTTACCGATCAGTTCCTTGGCCAGGCCGGCCACGGTCGTCTTGTCCTTGGTGATCTTGACGCCGCCAGCTTTTCCGCGGCCGCCGGCATGAATTTGCGCTTTGACGACGAAGACGGGTGTGTTCAATTCGTTCGCCCAGGCAGTTGCCGCCTCAGGAGAGGTGATTTCCTTTCCGCGAGGGACCGGGACGCCGAATTGGGCAAACAACGACTTGGCTTGGAATTCGTGTACGTTCATGTGGCTCCTTAGAGGCTGTCAGCCGTCGGCTATCAGCTGACTTTTCTGGTGTAGGCCGGAAGAATCATGGGGGAAATGACGCCACTCGGATTCCCATGCTTTCCGGCTTCCGCGCGGAAGCGTTGCAAATGTTTGAGCGTCAGCTTGCCCTGCTTGATGGCCGCGGCCCGGGCCGCTGCGGTGAGGCCCGACCGCTTGCCGAATACCATGAGGTCGAGCAGGGAATTCCCCATCAACCGGTTGCGGCCATGAAGACCGCCGGAGGCCTCCCCGGCGACGAACAGATTCTTGACGTCGCTTTCGGCATTCGTGTCGATCTTCACGCCTCCGTTTTGGTAGTGGAGGGTCGGATAAATCAACACGGGATCCTTGCTGATGTCGATGCCGAACCGCTCGAATTGAAGCATCATCGCCGGAAAATGCTTTTCGACCGTCCCCGGTCCATGTTCGACGTCCAACAACGGCGTATCCAGCCAGACACCGACGCGGCCTGACATGGTTCGGATGCCTCGTCCTTCTTCGCATTCCCGGATAATGGAAGACGAGACCACGTCCCTGGTATCGAGTTCATTGACGAACCGTTCGCCCTTGGCGTTCACCAAATGGCCGCCCTCGGACCGGATGCCTTCCGTCACCAATGCGCCGATGAGTTGCTCCGGATAGACGGCACCGGATGGGTGGTACTGGAACGTATCGACATGCGCCAGCCGCGCGCCCATCCGATACGAAAGGCAGAGCCCGTCCCCGGTTGCGCCGTAGTGGTTGCTCGTCGGAAATCCCTGAATGTGCAGCCGGCCGATGCCTCCTGTCGCCAGGATCACGGATTTGGCCGCCACGACCACGTGACGTTGATTATCGAGATCCTTGAAAACTGCGCCGGAACAGTTGCCCTCATTATCGCTAAGCAGTTCGACGGCCGCGCAGAATTCCAGCAGTTCGATCTTTTGGTTGATCACCTCGTCCTTGAGGACGCGCATGATCTCGAGCCCGGTATAATCCGAACAGGTCAAGAGCCGAGGCTTGGAGCTCCCGCCGCCCTTCTTAACGTGCAGATTTCCGTCCGCTTGACGGTCGAACAGCACGCCGAGCTCGATCAGCCATTTGGCAATCGCCGGCCCGTCCTCCACCATGACCTTCAACAGGGCATGGTCGTTCTGCATATGACCGCCCTTGAGCGTGTCGATGAAGTGCGTGACCGGAGAATCTTCGGGCGCCACGGAGATCTGCATGCCGCCCTGCGCCATGACGCTGTTGGAATCGCCGAGCCGGAGCTTCGTGGCCAGAATCACCTTCGAGCCGGCGCCGTGGGCATGCAAGGCCGCCGCGCAACCCGCACCGCCGCCGCCGATCACCAGGACATCCGTGGTGTAGTGTGCAGACAAGTCCTGATCGTCCTGGATCGGACTGTCGCCCTCCAGAAGCGTTGCCAGCTCCACCACCGTCCGGTCGCCCTTGTTGGGGCCAAAGCGGATGGGACGGTACGCGCTGGCGCGGTAATCCGGATGATATTTATGGATCAGCTGATCGCGGTCCGCGGGAGGAAATTTCGGAATGGTCAGCTTGCGGCGGGCATCTCTGGTGCTGTGCACGATTTGCTGCAGTGCGTGGATGTCCATTCTAGCGTCCGGTCAATGGTCGATGGTCATCGGTCATTGGAGCGCTGAAGTCCCCTATTTCACGGTCGCACAATGGTCGGCGAGTTCCTTCTCATTCATCTTGAGGACCGTGTTCCACTCGTCGTTGAATCGACCGCTTTCGATTTCTTTGATCCTCGCGTCCAATCCGACGGGCTTGTCCGTGAAATGCGCCCCTTGGGCGCGGCTCACGTAGAGCGCGACCAGATTCGGCGCAATGTCGGCAATGCACACCGGCGTGCACATCCCGCACATCACGCAGTCCATGAACATCTCGGATACGCTTTTGAAGTCGCCGAACACGGCCTTCCAGACGCCTTCGCGCACGTCGATCTTCTGGGGACACGCTTCTGTACAGGCGTTGCAATTCCGGCAAAGCGGCGCCTCGGGATACAGATTGAAGAGATCCTGTTTCGGGTCTTCGAGTTTTTGAATGTCGTAGGTGGCCTTGCGGGCGGGAAAAGGCGGCATCATCGTGAAGGACATGCCGTCCTGCACGGCTGTCTGGCAGGCCAGACAGGTGCGGACTTTCGGATCGTCCTTCGTACGGTAATACGTCGCACAGGCGCCGCAGAAGCCGCCGAGACAACCGACGCCGCGGACGACGTCCTGCCCGGCATACCACATCGCCTTGATGACCGTGATGCCCTCCGGCACTTCGACCTTCTTGCCGGAGATTTCGATCGTCACCATGCGAGGCTTCAACACCTCGGGTTGGTCGATGACGTTTTCGGACGATTCCTGAGCCATTCTTCTCCCGCGACCCGCCGGGGGTCGGTTTATTGAGCCGCCGCCGGAGCAGCGGCTCGACCTTCGAACGCTTCAACTCCTATGCAATCGCGTCGATGATCCTGTTCAGCGTGGCGCTCGGACGCATCGCCTTGGAAGCCTTCTCGTCGTTCGGATGATAATAGCCGCCGACATCTTGAGGCTTGCCCTGGGCCGCCAACAACTCCTGATCGATCTTCGCGGCATTGTCGGTGAGATCCTTGGCGATCTTCGTGAACCGTTCTGCGATTTTCTTGTCGGCCGTCTGTGCGGCCAACGCCTGTGCCCAGTACAGGGCGAGATAGAAATGGCTGCCGCGATTGTCGATTTCGCCGACCTTGCGTGCTGGCGACTTGTTGCTCTCGAGGAACTTCGCATTGGCTTGATCCAGCGTGTCCGCCAGGATCTTGGCCACCTGATTGTTCCCCACCTTCGCCAGGTGCTCGAGCGAGGCCGCAAGGGCGAGAAATTCGCCCAGTGAGTCCCACCGGAGATATCCCTCCTCCTGGAACTGCTGCACGTGCTTCGGCGCCGAACCGCCCGCACCGGTCTCGAACAAGCCGCCGCCGTTCAGCAGCGGGACGATCGACAGCATCTTGGCGCTCGTGCCGATTTCGAGGATTGGGAACAGGTCCGTGAGGTAGTCGCGGAGCACGTTGCCCGTGCAAGAAATCGTATCCTTGCCTTCCTTCATCCGCTCCAGCGAGAAGCGGCAGGCGTCGGCCGGGGACATGATTTTGATCTCGAGGCCGCTCGTGTCATGCTTTGGCAGGTACGCGTTCACTTTCTTGATCAATTCAGCGTCATGCGCCCGGTCCTTGTTCAGCCAGAATACGGCCGGGGCCCCGGTCGCCTTGGCGCGGTTGACGGCCAGCTTGACCCAATCCTGAATCGGCGCATCCTTCACCTGGCAGGCACGCCAGATATCGCCTGCTTCCACCTGATGTTCGATTAAGGTCTTGCCGGCCGCATCGACGATGCGCATCGTGCCGTTGCCGGGCGCCTTGAACGTCTTGTCGTGGGAGCCGTATTCTTCCGCCGCCTGCGCCATCAAGCCCACATTCGGCACGCTGCCCATCGTCTTGGGGTCAAAGGCGCCGTGCTTCTTACAGAACTCCACCACTTCATGGTAGACGGGAGCGTAGCTCGCGTCCGGAATCACACACTTCACATCCTGCAGCTTCCCTTCCGGATTCCA
>DATELB010000259.1:0-4303 GCA_035277085.1 Nitrospira sp.
TGAGAGACGAGGAGAGGCCGTGCTTCATCCAGTTGGACAGCATGAGATGCGGGGGTGTTCGTTCCGGCTAGCGGCGGTAGACGACATCCACTTGGGCCAGAAAGGCCGCCAAGGCGGCCGTCTTTTCAGCGATGACTTTCCAGTCTTCCCTGCGGGCGGCCTGCTCGAGTGCTTCACCGATTTCGCTGATTTCCTGAAAGCCATAGCCGCCACCGTCACCCTTCATGCGATGGCCTAAAAGGCGCACGGTCTTGAGGTCGCGGGAGCGCGCGGCGCGGGAGAGTGCGGCGGCATCCTTCCGCCGATTTTCGAGAAAACCGGGAACGAGGTCTTCGAGATCGGGATCGACTGAGACTGTGATTCGGCGTGCATTACTGCCGTTTCCAGACGACCTCATGTTTGGCGATATCCTTCACAGGCTTGGAGCACTTCGAGCAGTGTTTGGCGCTTGATGGGCTTCGTCATGTGCGCATTGCAGCCGGCTTCGAGGATTTTCTCGCCTTCCTCTTTCAGGACGAGCGCCGTCAGGGCAATGATCTGGGTTTTGGGCAAGTCCTGATCCTGTTCCCACGCACGGATGGCTTTGGTCGCTTCATAGCCGTCCATGACCGGCATATTCATATCCATCAAAATCACGTCGTAGCGGCCGTGTTTGAATTGCTCAACGGCTATACCGCCATGTTCTGCGACATCGACCTGATACGGTGTCGATTTCAGGTAGGAGCGCACGAGGACCTGATTATCCGGGGAATCCTCCACCAGCAGGATATGCAGCGGCCGCGACGCCAC
The DNA here is from genome assembly GCA_035277085.1 of Nitrospira sp. GTDB lineage: Bacteria > Nitrospirota > Nitrospiria > Nitrospirales > Nitrospiraceae > Nitrospira_C. The sequence goes on from DATELB010000259.1 coordinate 790, forward strand.
GGGGAGTGAGGGGCGGCTCGGCACTGGTGCCGTCCGGACACCGCGTGCCCGACCCATGGCGATGCTCACCGTTTGGAGCAAATCCGAGCGGCGGATAGGCTTCGTTAAATATCCGCCCAGTCCCATGTCGTACGTGCGGGCAATGTCGTCGGCCCAGTGGTCCGATGCCATCATAATGATCGTCAGACCCTCTGCGAGGTTGCTTTTTCCGATCGCCTCGACCACCTGAAAACCATCCATACGGGGCATACGGCAATCGATGAACAGCAGTCCGTAAGGACGCGAAGACTCGGATGCATCGCGTAATGCGGCCAGTGCCTGCACTCCGTCAGGGACCGCCGTGACGTGCGAATTCCAGGCGGACAGCGTCTCGACAAGGATTTTGCGGTTAATCGGATGATCGTCGACCGCCAACGACCGAAGACCGTGTAAATCAATCGCTCGCGGCAGCGCCTTCGGGCCTGAGCCTACCCCCAACCGCACGACGCAATGAAACGTGCTGCCGTGCCCCCTCACGCTCTCGGCCCAAATGCGCCCTTGCATAAGCTCGGCTAATTGTTTGCTGATCGTCAGGCCCAACCCTGTGCCGCCGTATTGCCTGGCGATCGACTTATCGGCTTGCGTGAAGCGCTCGAAGATGGCCGCCAGTTTGTCCTGTGGAATGCCGATGCCGGTATCGCTGACGGCAAAGTGAAGATCGCCCAGGCCTTTTCCATGAGCGGCATTCGTGACTTCGAGGGTCACGGAGCCGCGCTCGGTGAATTTAATCGCATTGCTGATGAGATTGACCAGGATTTGATGCAGGCGGTTGGAATCGCCGATCAGTGAACAGGGCACGTCGGGGGACAGATGACAGGCCAGTTCGAGGCCCTTCTCGTTCGCCCGCATGGCGAGGATTTCAATGGCTTTCTCGATCAGGTCGCCGAGATCGAATTCAAGCGATTCCAGTTCGATGTGGCCCGCTTCCACTTTGGAAAGATCGAGAATGTCGTTGATCAATTGCAGAAGACTGCTGCCGGCGCGCCGAAAGATGCGGAGATATTTGCGTTGGTCAGGGGTAAGCTCGGTGTCCCAGAGGAGATCGGCCATGCCGACGATCGCATTCATAGGGGTACGGATTTCATGACTGATGGTGGCCAGGAACTCGCTCTTGGCTTTATTGGCCACCTCCGCCGCCTCCTTGGCCACGACCAGCGCTTCCTCAGTGGCCGCATGTTCAACGGCTTCCCGGCGGCGGGCGGCGCGTTCACGACGCAACGTCCGCTGGGTTTGTGCGAGGAGCTGTGAGAGGGAGGATCGGGCGTTTTTGGTCCGTGATCGCGCGTGGGGTTGCGACATGGTTCGAGCGCAGGGGCGCAGCCCGGCCTACTCGTCGTCTGAATGGGGGACGAGGGTGAGAATACCGGCCTGTTTCGCCCGATTCCGACCCTCTTGCTTGGCTTGATACAGCGCCTGATCCGCGGCTTTGATGAGGTCCGTAGGCGAGGCACTCCGGCTCGGAATCGTGCTGGCGTAGCCCACGCTGATCGTAATGTGGTCGCCTTCGGAGTGGGTGATATCAAGCGACTCGATCCGCTTTCTCAACGTCTCGGCCACCTGCGCCGCCCCCTCCGTCGAGGTGCCCGGCAGGACAACGACGAACTCATCCCCTCCGTACCGGGCGACCAGGTCCCCGGGGCGGTTGACCGCGCCGGAAATCGCGTTGGCCACTTGGCGCAAGCACTCGTCGCCTGCGGTGTGTCCGTTGCTGTCGTTGTAGACCTTGAACCGGTCGATATCGAGCATGATAAGCGACAGCGGCGTCGACTCGCGGACGGCTCGCCGCCATTCTTGATCCAGAAAATCGTCGAACTGCCGGCGGTTGGTGATGCCGGTCAATCCGTCCAAGGAGGACAGCCGCAACAACATTTGATTGGCTTCCTGGAGCTGCCGCATGACCTCGAGCAATTCCTGTTCGCGCGCGCGCCTCCGCTCGATTTCGTGCACTAAGCGCAGCACGGACCGCACGCGGGTCAACAGTTCGATCTTGTTGATCGGTTTTCCGATGTAGTCCAACGCCCCGGCGGCAAATGCCAGCTGCAGGTCGACCGGATCGGTTTTCACGGTCACCATCATAATCGGGGTTTCCCGGAACCGCTCCACGGCTTTGATCTGCCGGCAGGCTTCGATGCCGCTCATTTCCGGCATGATGATGTCCATGAGAATCAAGTCGACGCGGGCGGCCCCCTGCTTTCCGCCGTCGAGCCCGAGCAGCCGAAAGGCGGTCACAGCCGAATCGGCCACGAGGATGTGTTCGTATCCCGCTGCGGTCAGAATCGAATGGAGCAGCGTACGGTCGTCCGGGGAATCGTCAACAATCAGTATGCTCATGGAAGTGGTGCCTTGACGTGGCTAAAAATGCAGCAATTACGTGAAGAAATCCTAGCAGCTAATCCTGGTAAACACCAGGATAAAGCTTTTTGATACAGGGCTGACAGAGGCCATGGCTGAATTCGGCTTCGGAATGCTCCCCCAAATACTCCTCCAATTGTTGCCAGAACCCTCCGTCATTTCGAATCTTTTTGCAGGAGGCGCAGATGGGAATCAGGCCGCGCAAAACCTTCACTTCCTTGAGGGCTTTCTGGAGTTCTTCGTTGCTGCGGCGAAGCTCGAGCTCCCGGTTTTTCCGACGGTCCATTTCCTGCTTGAGCAGCAAAGCCGACGAGACCCGGGCAAGCAGCTCGATGCTGTTGACGGGCTTGCTGATGAAGTCCATCGCTCCCGCCCCAAAGGCCTCCTGAAGATTGCTGAGATCCGATTTCGCGGTGACCATGATGACGGGGACGTCCTCGAGATGGGCGCACCGCTTGATCTGACGGCAGGTTTCCACGCCGTCCTGCTCCGGCATGAGCACATCCATGAGAATGAGATCGACATTCCGTCCGGCGGAGTTGCCCTGAAGATTGAGGAGCTGCGCCGCGGCTTTGCCGGAATCCGCGCTGACGACGTCCGTGTGGCCGGCTTTTCCGAGAATCGAGCGGAGGAGTGCTTGCTGATCGGGCGAATCGTCGACGATGAGAATGGTCATCAAATGCCTACGTGATGGTTCCTAACTTCATAGTCCGGGTTGCTGATGCTAAGTATAGCAGGCAGTCAGCAGGCGTCAGGGAGGCCGCAGGCCGGAAACCCTTCCTCGGCTTCACGTTCCAGTCATTGATTTTCTTGAACATTTGTCCCATCCTCTGCGCTGTTCACAACAATGTGTCTGTTATGGCGTGTCATGAACGACTGAAAAGCACCCCCATGTTCCACTCCTCTAACCTCACCCGCTCGGTGAATAAGAAGAAAGGATGCGTATGAAATTCTCGTGGGTGCTGCTGGCTACCACGTTCGTCGGAAGTGTCATCGGCGGAATGCTGGGTGAGCGACTGTTCGATCGCGGCAGTGTTCATGCCGAGAAGCCGAACAGCGTGAATGCCGAGGAGTTCTTGCTCGTGGATCCAAACGGAAAAGCTCGCGCAGGGTTAGGGCTGGA
>DATELB010000260.1:0-7752 GCA_035277085.1 Nitrospira sp.
GATCGTATGCTGCCGCTTGCCGACGTTGGCGTTGCGCAAGATGCCTAATCCCTCGGCATAGGCCGCCATCAGGCCGTACTCGATCCCGTTGTGGACCATCTTCACAAAATGGCCGGCGCCGGACGGCCCGCAGTGCAGATAGCCCTTCTCAGCAGTACCGCCGAGCTTCTCGCGTCCGGGAGTGCGCTCGACCTCGCCCGGGCCCGGCGCCAGAGTTGAAAAGATCGGATCGAGACGCTGCACCACCGGCGCCGGACCGCCGATCATCATGCAGTAGCCGCGGTCCAGCCCCCACACGCCGCCGGATGTTCCAACGTCCACGTATGCGATGCGCTTCGCGGCGAGTTCCTTCGCTCGCCGGATGTCATCCACATAATAGGAGTTGCCGCCGTCGATGAGAATGTCGTCCGCCTCGAGATGGGGCAGCAGATCGGCGATCATCTGGTCCACGTATGCTGCCGGAATCATCAGCCAGACGGCCCGCGGTTTCTCCAGCTTCTTCACCAGCTCGGCAAGAGAGGATGCCCCGGCGGCTTTGTCACGCACCAGCTCCTCGACGACGCTGGGAGACCTGTCGTACACCACGCACCGCTGGCCTCCCCGCACCAACCGCCGCACCATATTGGCGCCCATCCGTCCAAGACCGATCATGCCGATTTGCATAGTGTCTCCTTTGTCGTCGCGCGAGGTGTCTAGCTGACCTTCTTGAGCGCTGCGCTTTTGGACGAGATCACCGACAACAGCTCTTCCCATGATTTGACGAACGATTTCGCGCCGTCATTCTGAAGCTGCGCCGCCAGCGCATCGGCGTCGATGCCGATGTTTGCGAATTCCGCGAGGACCCATTCGGCATCGCCTCCGTCGGCCGGCAGGATCGTGTCCAGCTGACCGTGATCGGCGAGCGCCTTCAAGGTGCCTTCCGGCATCGTATTCACCGTAAACGGTGCGGCGAGCGCCTTGATGTAAAGCACATCGGACGCCTTGGGATCTTTCGTGCCCGTACTGGCCCAGAGGAGGCGTTGAGGGCGCGCGCCGCTGTTGAAGGCACTCTGCCACCGGCTCGAGCCCAGGAGATCCCTGTATGCCTTGTACGTCCGCTTAGCCATCGCAATCCCGAGTTGGTTCTGCAACGCGGTCGGGACCTTTCCTCCAACCGCCGCATCCCACCGGCTGATGAAGAGCGACGCCACGGAGGCGACGCTGGGGTTGAGCCCCTTCTCGATGCGCCGCTCGATGCCCCGGAGAAATGCGTCCGCCGCCGCCAAATACTGCTCGCGGGAGAAGAGGAGCGTGACATTGATCGGAATACCGGCAAAAATCGCCTCCTCGATGGCAGGCAATCCCTCCTTCGTTCCGGGGATCTTGATGAAGAGGTTTGGCTTTCCCGCCCGGCCCTGGAGATCTCTGGCTGCAGCAAGTGTCTTCGCGGTGTCGTAGGCGAGTAGGGGCGAGACTTCCAACGAGACCCATCCATCGACGCCATCTGTCCGATCGTAGACGGGTTGGAACAGGTCTGCCGCCTTGGTGATGTCGTCCAATGCCAATTCATAAAAGAGCGTCTCTCCTGTTTTGCCCTTGCTCGCCTTTTCGCTGATTGCGGCGTCGTACGCGGCGCTGTTCTTGATGGCATGGTCGAAGATGGTGGGATTCGACGTGAGGCCGGTCACCGACAGATCCTCGATATACGATTTGAGCGTGCCGCTGGTCAGCAGATCACGGGTAATATTGTCGAGCCAGAGGCTCTGGCCCATATTATGGAGCAATTGTGTCGCTTTCATTGGTCACCTCGTTTAGGTACTTGTCGCATATGTTTGGATGAACTCGACACGATGAGTATGCCTGAGCCATTCGACCGATGGCAGCAAGTATATGTAGAAGGGGCCGGAGGTTATACTGGCAAAACTGACAGGCGGACAAGATCTTTGCCACAGGAGCGGCCGGTGTCAACGGATGTAAGCGGGACCGCCGTTGATTTGGCTATTTCTCAAGGCCTTTTTGGTGAAACCGGCGCGATCGAGGCTCGACGAAGGCTTCTTTGGCGGCGTCGCTAGAGCGTTTCTTGTGGCGCGTCATGACGTCCCTACAAGATTGTACGACGATCCTTTTGTCTACGTCCACGGACGAAATCGCCTGAGCGGTACGTCAAGGCGCATCCTTCGATGCATTCACTCGTGCCCATCTGGCCCTTGCGGCAAGTCTGGCAATCGCCGCACGCTGCTTCCAAGACAACTTCTTCGCCCGGGCCTTTCCTCCTTTTGATCCTCCCAGGCGACCCAAGACGACAGCCGCCGAGTGACGTCTCACGCCCTTCTTGTTCCTATCCGCGTCATCGGGGAACCAGGCCTCGGCGGATTTTGTCTTGGGCCGTTTCTCCTTGTACTTGTATCTCGCCTTCCATATGTCCAGAAACGTCTGAAGGACGCCAATTGCAAGAGAAATGGACTCGACCTGGAGGTCGGTGAGTGGACGGCCGTCCTTTAAATGCTTCTCGACGGGTGTAATGACCGCCAGGAGTTTGGAAATCATTCGATAGGATGCGGCTTCTCTGGCCATCGTTGTCCTTCATGCATGCCCGGGCAAGCATAGAAGAAAGGCGGGTCTTGTGCAAATCGGTTTAAGTATCTAGCATTATCTCCTGGCTTCGTCCGGGCCATGCGAGGATGTGGGAGCAATGACACACCAAGAGGGCGATAGCGCTAACCGAGACTGGCTCGTCGGCGGCGGCGAGATGGGCGCGCTGATGCGGTCGTTCGATTTCTCCAGAACGCCGCTTGGGGCGGTCAGTGAATGGCCGCAAAGCCTCCGATCCGCAGTGAGTATCTGTCTGAACTCGCGTTTCCCCATCGTGCTGTTTTGGGGACCGCAGTTCATCTCGTTATACAACGACGCGTATATCCCGATATTGGGCTCAAAACATCCATGGGCGCTTGGACGGCCGTTCGAGGTGGTGTGGGCCGACATTTGGGACGTGCTCGGCCCTGTGTTGCGAAGCGTTTTCGAGACGGGTGTTCCTTCCTGGGCTGAAGATCAACAGCTGATCTTCCAAAGATCCGGATATCCCGAGGAGGTGTACTTTACTTTTTCTTTCGGCGCCGGACGGAATGAACGGGGCGACGTCGGCGGTATTTTCTGCGCCGTGACTGAAACCACTCAGCGGGTCTTGCATGAACGCCGACTGGCCATTCTCAAGGAATTAAGTGCGGAGGCCAGGACAACACCGGAGGCCGCTCGCATTATCGCCGAAGTGCTCGGGCATACGCCGGATATTCCGTTTGCGCTGCTGTATCTCACCGAGACGGACGGCGTCCACGCGGTTCTGGCGTCGCACTGCGGACTGCCGGAGGAGTCAACGGCAGCACAGGCACGGATTGCTCTCACCCATGAGCAAGAGCCCTGGCGGCTGAGCTGCGCTCAGTCGGACGGCATGATCGTCCTGACCGGTCTTGATCGTCGCGTTGGTCCATTGCCGGGACGGCCCTGGCCTGAGTCCGCCACCTCTGCGGTCGTGATCCCTTTGAAACAAGCGGGGCAATCCGAGGCGGCGGGCTATCTCGTCCTGGGGATCAGTCCCAGACGCGCGTTTGACGAAGCATATCGCCGATTTTTTGAGCTGGTCGGTAACCATGCGGCGACGATGGTGTCCAACGCACGCGCCTATGAGGATGAACGTCGGCGCGCCGAAGCATTGGCCGAATTGGACCGAGCGAAAACAGCCTTCTTTTCGAACGTGAGCCACGAGTTTCGCACACCGCTGACCTTGATGCTGGGTCCCATCGAGGAATTGTTGGCGAGAAGTCATACCGATTTGTCGCCATCCGCAAAGGGCCAACTGGAGATCGTCAACCGCAACGGCTTGCGGCTCTTGCGATTGGTGAACAGCCTCTTGGATTTCTCCCGCATCGAGGCCGGACGTGTGCAGGCGCGATACGAGCCGGTCGATCTGTCCACGTTCACGGCGGAATTGGCCAGTTCCTTTCGGTCGGCGACCAAACGAGCCGGCCTCAAGCTGATCGTCGATTGTCCGCCGTTGTCTCAACCGGTCTACATCGACAGGGACATGTGGGAAAAGATCGTTCTCAATCTGATTTCGAACGCTTTCAAGTTCACCTTTGAAGGTGAGATCGTTGTGATGATGCGCCAACGGGAGCGCGCCGCCGAACTCGTGGTGCGGGATACGGGGGTCGGGATTCCCGCCGAGGCGCTGCCCAAATTATTCGAGCGATTTTATCAGGTCGAGAACATGCGCAGCCGCACGCATGAAGGGAGCGGAATCGGTCTTGCCCTGGTCCAGGAGCTGGTGAAGCTGCACGGTGGAAGCGTGCACGCAGAGAGCAAAATGGGAGAGGGGAGTTCGTTCAGGATCAGCATCCCGTTCGGATCCGCCCATCTGCCGGCCAGTCAGAGCGGGGGACCGCGTATCCCGGCTCCTACCGCCCTGGGTGCCAGCCCCTTTGTGGAAGAAGCGCTCCGGTGGTTGCCCGATGAGTCGCCCGGCGAGAATGAGGAAGCATTGCTGCCGGACGACTTCTTGGCTATGCCTCCGGCTGCCGCCGCCATGCAGGCAGGGTGCCCTCGCATCCTGCTGGCCGACGATAACGCCGACATGCGTCAATACGTTGCTCGGCTTCTCGCGGAGCGCTATGCCGTTGAGGCCGTCGGCGATGGTGAAGCGGCACTGGCGGCGGCGCGAGCACACCGGCCGGATCTCATCTTGAGTGACGTCATGATGCCAAAGCTCGACGGGTTCGGGCTGCTTCGGGAGGTGAGGAACGACCCATCGCTACAAACCGTCCCAGTGATCATGCTCTCAGCGAGGGCGGGCGAAGAATCGCGGGTGGAGGGTCTGGAGCATGGCGCCGACGATTATTTGATCAAACCATTCAGCGCCCGCGAGCTGATGGCGCGAATACAGTCGCATCTGGCAATGGCTCGCATCCGCAAAGAAACCGACTCCCGGGCGGTCGAGGATCTTCAGGACATGACCCGGCTCTATGAAGTCGGCAACCGTTGCGTGCGTGCGGGAAACTTTATGCAGGAGCGTCTGGATGAGATCGTGAACACCGCAATCGCTGTGACGAGAGCCGATCGAGGCAACCTGCAGCTGTTCGATGCGGACGGCGCGCTCACGATCGCGGCTCACTCAGGCTTCGATAAGCCATTCCTGACGTTCTTTGTCACGGTGAAGAATCAGGCCGCTGCCTGCGATGAGGCGAGACGACGTGCCGCACGTGTCGTGGTGGACGATGTCCTACACAGTCCAATTTTCGACGGGACGCCCGCCCTCCAAGTATTGTTGGATGCGGGGGTACGCGCCTGCCAGTCCACTCCGCTGGTGAGTAGCACGGGACATGTGATCGGCATGATTTCGACCCACTTCAGCCGGCCGCATCGGCCGAACGAGCGGGAGCTTCGCATCATGGACCTGCTGGCGCTCCAAGCAAGCGATTACCTCGAACGCAAGCAGGCGGAGCAGGCGCTGGCCCTGCGCAGCCGGCAACGACAAGTGCTGTACGAGCTCGCTTCGGCGGTCAATCGCTCGGATGAAGCGGCCGTCCTCTACGAAAGGGCCCTCGATGCCATCCTCGTCTCCTTGAATGCCACCCGTGCGTCAATCTTACTCTTCGACGACCACGGGGTAATGCGGTTCCAGGCCTGGCGAGAGTTGTCGGAAGCGTACCGCGCGGCCGTCGAGGGCCATTCGCCGTGGACGCGAGGACATGACAATCCGGCGCCGATCTTAGTGCCTGATGTCGCCACATCTGACATTGCCCCCGGCTTACGCGCGACTATCCTTCAAGAAGGGATTGAGGCCCTCGCGTTTATTCCGCTGACGTACAGCGATCGGGTCATCGGCAAGTTCATGGTGTACTACGACAAGCCTCACGTGATGAACGACGAGGACATCGAGCTGGCACTCGGCATCGGGACTACACTGGCGATCGGCATCCAACGCGCTCGGAGCGACCAAGCCTTGCGCGTGAGCGAGTCACAACTGCGAGAATTGGCCAGCCAATTGGAGACACGCGTTGACGAACGAACGAAAGAACTCGTTCAATCTCAAGATCGACTTCGTGGCTTGACGATCGAATTGAGCCTTGCGGAGCAACGCGAACGCAAGCGGCTGGCGATGGAACTGCACGATCACCTCCAACAAATCCTCGTCCTCGCAAAGTTAACCATCGGTCATACTAAGCGAGCGGCCTACGATTTGCCCGCCTGTCAAAAGGCGTTCGATAAATTGGACGGCTTGCTTGGTGAGGCACTGACCTACACGCGGACCCTCGGTGCAGATTTGAGTCCCCCCGTTTTGCGCGATCATGGGCTGGCGGCAGGGTTGAAATGGCTCGGCGAATCCATGAGCAAGCATGATCTCCGGGTGATCGTGACCGTGCCCGACGACGAATCAGTGACGCTCTCCGAAGACCAGACCGTGCTTCTGTTTCAGTCAGTTCGCGAATTGCTCATTAATGCCTCGAAGCATGCCGGCACGGGTGAAGCCTCTGTTGCGATGGCGGAGAAAGAGGGTCGGCTGGAGATCATCGTGCGGGATCAGGGAGGAGGCTTCGATCTTGCTGCTGCTGCTGCTGCTGAAGGCTCTAACGCCAGGGGAGGACTCTCTTCCAAATTCGGGTTGTTCAGCATACGGGAACGAATGAGCGCGATTGGCGGGTGGTTCGAGATTCGATCCGCTGTCGGCAAAGGAACGACCGCCACCTTGGCGTTGCCGATAGGGGCCCGACAACAAACGTCACACAACACTCGATCGGACACGCTCGTATTCAATGCAGGGAACCACGAAAAGGAAGAGACGATAGGAAAGGAAGCGCGTGTACGGGTACTCTTAGTCGATGATCATGCCATGGTCCGTCAAGGATTGCGTGCCATCCTGGAAGCGTATGCGGACGTTCAGGTTGTCGGTGACGCCTCTGATGGCATCGAAGCGCTGACAGCCGTCGACCGACTCCATCCCCGTGTGATTCTTATGGACATCAACATGCCCAACAAGAACGGCATTGAAGTCACGGCGGAAATCAAAGCCCGGTATCCTCAGATTCCAATCATCGGCTTGTCAGTGAATGCCGGACGAGAAAATCAGGAAGCGATGCTCAAAGCCGGAGCCTCGATGCTGCTCACCAAGGAGGCCGCAGTGGATCAACTTTACACGGCCATTCAGAAAGTCATCAAAGCCGCTTCCGTCGCAACGTAATTGCCTTCATCCCAAGCTTACTCATAGTCTGCGGCCGTTCGCCGATCCCGATCTCAATGGTCTTGCCTGCCCCATCGAGTCTAGTGTGTTCCCCAGTAGGTACAGGCTCGAGACCGTGACAATCTCCGGCATCCTGTCGTCGGGCGCGAATAAGGAGTCAAACTATGGCGGCGGCTAAATTAACCTTCCTGCGATATACCGGGTTCGTGTGCGCCTTCGTACTGATCGGAGCCCTTTCTTCCTGCGGAAAGAAGGCGCCCCCGTCCGTGCCGCCAATACCGCTCGATTTCCCGGTGGCTTTTCAATATGCCCAGCGGGCCGCTCTCGCTTACGAGCAGGATGCCACGATTCAGCGGCAGAGCGGCGGCGACGTCAAAGTCAGCATCAGCGGGCCCGTCTCTTCGGGCATGAAAGCCTACGTCGAGGTGAATCAGGCGAAGCGTGTGCAATGGGTCGTCGTTCGGGGCACCTCGAGCCTCGTCAATATCCGATCGGACGTCGATTACAACAAGGTGGTTGACTCGCGACTCGGCATCCCGCTTCAC
>DATELB010000261.1:0-21915 GCA_035277085.1 Nitrospira sp.
TTCCTCCGGTGGAGACTCATTCTTTCAGGGATACCGTCTTTGTAAAGTTGTTCCCACACGGGGAGGCGGACGGAGCACACGGTCGCTAAGCCGCATCGCTCAGCCGTCTAAGATAGAAGAGTGTTCTGCAAGCAGTACACCACCAAAGGTGCCATCCCAGCATCCGCATGAAAGCATATTTCAATGTCTTCCGAGATGATTTTACGCACGAATGGCGGCCACATTTATAACAACTCACAGGAACGGAAAGCAGTTTTTTAGACATAATGAACGGAATCCTACGGCGAATGCCATTCAAGTGGGCCTGGTAGAATTCCTAGATGAGCGGTCTGATGAAGGGGGCAAGAATGGTTGGTGCCGAAGCCGGGATTTGAACCCGGACACCCTTGCGGGCGCTAGACCCTGAATCTAGTGCGTCTGCCAGTTCCGCCACTTCGGCTTCATCGGTTGTTGAAACTGACTTACAGCTTCGTTCTCGCGAGCCTCGGAGACTCAACGTACCGACACAGAGTACGCCTCGTCTCCTCGTTCACTGCGGCCTTGCTGCAAGCCAGTTTGAACAACCTTCGAGGATGGCTTTTAAATCTGCCTCGTTTCGAGAGGGGATTATCCAGAATTCCGATCACCTGCGTCAAGCAACCGTTCGCCTCAACGAAGGCTTTTCGCCACCTCGTCCATCTTCCAACGACCCGCCGTCACGATATCGCGCGGGTCACCGGCGACCACGATCCGCTCCCGCACCAGTCCTGCGGCTGCCAATAATCCGAGGGGAGCGATCCATGGCGCATTGTCGGCGATCAAGACGTCAAAGCGCACGCGGCTGAAGAGCGGATCGGCCAGCACCCTGTCGGCCGTTGTGATCACGAGCCGGCGGTTCTGAATGAAGGCCTGCCGATTGGTGTCTTCCTCGGCTGCGAGCAGCTCCCGAATTTTTTTGGTCCCGCCCAACCGGATGATCTCCTCTTTGAGATCCTCGAACTCCGGCCGCATATCCTTCGGCACGGCCGCTTCTGGCGCCAGCTCCTCGATGCGAGTCTTGGCAATATCGAGCTCTTTCCTCAGCGCGGAGATTTGCGTCTCATACAGTGCGAGGTACTGATGCAGCGATTCCACATTTTTCCCTACCGCCTGCATGGTGAGGCGACGGAGAAGCGGAAGGTTTTCATACTCCGCCAGCGTCGTCTGCGCCTCTTTTTGCTTGGCTTGAAGGTCACTCAACTGGGTGAGCAGGCGCCATTCGAGGAGACGGACCTCATCGAGGTCTTTCTGTTTGTGTCCTTTATACGCAAGTATCGGGGTCAGCTCACGGAACCGTTCATACTTGCGGCGGAGTGCCGCCTTATCCGCCCGGGACTTGGCGTAAAATTGATGCATCTGCGCTTCGAATCCCAATTCATGGATCGGCAGGCCAGACGCGTGCTGCATGACGGTCATTTCGTATCGGCTGATCCACGTCTTATAGACGAGGCCCCCCGCCTTCATCACTCGCGCGATGGCCCCGCTGATCTCGTCCGCAGACGGATGGTCGGCGGTGACAAGCAGGATGCGCTTGTTCGCTCGAATGAGCTCGACCGCTGCAGCGGCAACATTTTTATGCCGCGTGAGCTGATCTTCTGTCCATATTGTCGACAGGACGGAAGCCGCGGAACCGCCGGTTGGTTCACCCGACGTCCCCAGCAAGTGAGCCAGCCGGTCGGCGGGACCAAGCCGGTAGGCGTCGGGCTGGGACAACATCTGAGTGAAGCGCTCTGCCGCTCTCAGAAGAAACCCGCTTCGGTCCGGAACGATGGTCGCGTGACTCACCGTAGCGCCCATGGCATCAAACGTCTGGAGCAGGGCCATCCCATCGGCACAAGTCAAGATAAGCCCTTCCACCGGTTCCGTGTCCTCGTCCAGCACGACCGATACCGGGATATCGACGGGTAACACCCGGTCGGGTGGAAGCCGCAGCTCGTACAGGTACAAGGTTCCGATGGTATCGAGCAGCCGTCCGGTGACGGGTGCGACGGGGTGATCACTTTCCGATTCGCCGATCTGCGCCTGTTCAGCGGTCAGCCGTGTCAGCAGATGTTCGATGAATTCTCGTGCCGTCATGATCCATGGTTTTAGCGGCTTGCGGCCATCATACGAGCGCCCGGCGATCAGAGTCCAGCCGTAGCGATTTCGGTTCCAGTCGGTTTCAGGAGCCGTCATTATCTACTCGCACCCAGATCTACATTGACTTTACCGGAGGTGCTCCAGTATCCTCTTTTCCTTTCCAACAGAAGGAGTTAGAGGTATGAAGGTCATTCTGCAAGAGACAATGGAAGGGGTCGGCCATCTGGGCGATCTCATTGATGTGAAGGACGGATTCGCGAGAAATTATCTACTCCCCCGCAAGAAAGCCGTACTCGCAAACGACCGCAATATCAAGTCGTTCGAACACAGCAAGCGCGTGGCCGCCGAAAAGGCCAAGAAGGAAAAGCTCGAGATAGAAGCGCATGCCAAGAAGATGTCCACGGTCACCCTCACGGTGGAGGCCCAGGTCGGCAAGGATGACAAGATGTTCGGCTCGGTCACGGTGAAGGACATCGCCGAAGGACTGGCAGGACAGGGCTATACGGTCGACCGCCGCAAGATCCAGCTTCCCCATCCCATCAAGGAAATCGGCACATTCACGGTCCCGGTCAAATTACCGCGGGAGGTCACCGCGGCAGTGACGGTCCGTGTCGTGAAAAAACAGGACGCGGAAGCCGCAACCGCCTAATTTTTGAGTCTTTTTACAACCGGACGAGGCCCTGTCAATGTCGATGAAGGATGCAGTCGGCTCACTGGATGCACTACAAACCACCGATCCGGAAGTCTATGCCGCCATCGATGCCGAAGAAGAACGTCAGCGGAATAAGCTGCTGTTGATCGCCTCCGAGAACTTCGCCAGCCCAGCGGTCCTGGCTGCCCAGGGCTCGTTGATGACGAACAAGTATGCGGAAGGGTATCCCGGCAAACGCTATTATGGCGGCTGTCAGCATGTGGACCAGGTCGAGGACCTCGCCATTCAGCGCTGTAAACAAATCTTCGGCTCCGACCATGTGAACGTGCAACCGCACTCGGGTTCCCAAGCCAACATGGCGGCCTACCTGTCGGTACTCAAGCCGGGAGACACGATCCTCGGCATGGACCTCGCGCAGGGAGGACACCTGACCCACGGCAGCAAGGTCAATTTCTCCGGCATGATCTTCCGCGCCTTTTCGTACGGCGTCGATCGCCACTCTGAAACGATCGATTACGAGGCGGTCCGCAAGCTCGCCGAAGAATGCCGTCCACGCATGATCGTCGTGGGCGCCAGCGCCTACGCAAGGACCTTGGATTTCCCGAAGTTCCAGGCGATCGCGCAATCGGTTGGGGCCTACCTCATGGTGGACATCGCCCATATCGCCGGCTTGATCGCAGCAGGGCTTCATCCGAATCCCGTTCCCTATGCGGATTTTGTCACGACCACCACCCATAAAACCCTCCGTGGTCCCCGAGGCGGCGTCGTCATGTGCAAGGCAGAGCATGCCAAGGCTGTCGATAAATTTGTCTTTCCAGGCATGCAAGGCGGGCCGTTGATGCATGTGATCGCCGCGAAAGCCGTCGCATTCAAGGAAGCGCTCTCTCCCGGATTCAAGCGCTATCAGCAGCAGGTAATTGCAAACGCGCGGACACTGGCGCAGGGGTTGCTCGATCGGGGGTACAAGATCGTGTCAGGGGGCACGGATACGCATCTCATGCTGGTGAACCTCACGAATAAAGGCATCACAGGCAAGGACGCGGATGCAGCACTGGATGCCGCGGGCATCATCGTGAACAAGAACGCCGTCCCCTACGATGAAAAGCCGCCGGCGGTGGCGAGCGGAATCCGCCTGGGAACGCCGATCGTCTCGACCCGCGGGATGAAGGAAACCGAGATGAAGGAGATTGTCGCCCTGGTCGACCGCGTCCTTCAGCATCGGCAGGACACGGCCGTTCTGGAGGAAGTCCGCGGCCAGGCCAAGGCGCTCTGCAGCCGGTTCCCGATCTTTCACTCCTACTAACTTCACGATTGGGCAGGATCACCGCCGGTGAAATGTCCCTTCTGCGATGAGCTGGAAGACAAAGTAGTCGACTCGCGCATGGCGAAGGAAGGAGAGCTCATCCGCCGCAGGCGGGAATGCCTCGGCTGCAAGCGGCGGTATACGACCTATGAGCGGGTGGAGGAAATCCTTCCGGTCGTCGTCAAGAAAGACGGCCGGCGGGAAACGTTTGATCGGTCCAAAATCCTGTCAGGCTTGAAGAAGGCCTGCGAAAAGCGGCCCATCAGCACAGCCACGATCGAAGCGGTGGCCGACCGGATCGAGAAGCGCATTCAAGAGATGGGCGAGACGGAAATCGAAAGCCGAATCGTCGGTGAGGAGCTGATGAAGGAATTGCACCAGCTCGATCAAGTCGCCTATGTGCGGTTTGCGTCCGTCTATCGCGAATTTAAAGACATCGATCAATTCATGGACGAGTTGAGAACGCTGGCCCAGCAGCGCCGCGAGCGGTGAGAACCCGATCTGCCCCCTCGCTCAGACGTCTTTCCTCTCCTTCCGTTCGCCGCGACACAACCAGGGTGCCGATCAAAGAGGGGCACATGCCGGCCTCACAGCCCAAACTGCCGAAACCCATCCGTAAGAGCGGCGCTTCAGGCGTCACGCACGTGGCAATCATCGGTGCGGGGCGCGGCGGCAAGGCGCTCATGGAAATCTTCGCCAATGACCCGCTGGTCGACATCGTCGCCGTAGCCGAAATCGATGACGCTGCGCCGGGGCTCGTACTCGCTAAACGGTTGAGAATCCCCGTCACGCGTGATTACCGCATGCTCCTCAATCTGGAGGAGGTCGATCTCATTATCGACGTGTCCGGGAGTCCGGACGTTTGGCAGTCGCTTGAAGATTTTCATCGCATGGGTGTGACGATCCTCGGCGGCGCCAGCGCCAAATTCATGTGGGAGCTGATCGAAGCCAGGATTCGCGCCACCGGTGAGATCGAGAAGACGCTCAACAAGTATCAGTCGCTCTACCGGCTCTACGTCAAAGAAACCGGGGCGGCAGTGACCGAAGAGCGCACGCGCATCGCGTGTGAAATCCATGACGGCCTCGTGCAGAGCCTCGCCGGCGTCAATTTCAAGCTGGAGCTCTGTCAACAGCTGATCCGGAAAAATCCAAAGGCGAGCCTGGCGACGTTGCGGGAGAGCAAGGAGCAGCTGAAGCTTGCTATTCAGGAAGCCCGCCAAGTCATTTTCAATCTCAGGCCTCTGCAATACGACAAGATGGAGCTGATTCCGGGGCTCAGGAACTACCTTAAGTCCTACGAGACGCAGTACCACATCAAGACCGACTTCAACGCGTCGGGCGACGAGCAGATTCTGTTTCCTCGCACGAAGATCTTCTTGTTCCGGATGGTCCAGGAAGCCTTGAGCAACGTCGTTCAGCATGCCAAGGCCGACCGGGTATCGGTGCAATTGACGATAGGCCTCGAGCGGCTCAAAGTCACGGTCTCGGACAACGGCGTTGGATTCAACATGGAGCAAGTGCTGCACAATCCCGAAAAATGGGACCACTTCGGCGTCCGAGGCATCGTGGAGCGGGCGAAGCTTGTCGGCGGCGAGGCCAAAATCGATTCCAAAAAGGGCCGCGGGACCCGCATTGTCGTCGAAGTGCCGCTCGGGAAAAAGGAGAGGGTGGACGATGGAGAAAATTAAGGTGTTGATTGCGGACGATCACCGGGTGGTGCGCGAGGGCCTGGCAGCCATTCTCAAAACCAAGGACGACATCAATGTCGTCGGTGAGGCGCAGGACGGAATGGAGGCGGTCGAGAAAACCAAAACCTTGATGCCCGACGTCATCCTGATGGATGTGAGCATGCCGCGGATGGGCGGGGTAGAAGCGACCCGTCAGATCAAGCGCGAGTTTCCGCACATCGGCATTGTTGCCCTCACGATGTATGAGGAACAGCAGTATATTTTCGATCTCGTGCGCGCAGGCGCCACGGGGTATTTGTTGAAGGACTCGGAATCGTCGCAAATCGTCGCAGCCATTCGGGCTATTTACCGGGGCGAATCACTGATCCATCCATCGGTGGCGAGCAAGATCCTCGCCGAGTTCTCGCTGATGGCTCAAAAGAAGGGCAAGAAGCCCGCTTGGGTCGAACACGATCTTACCGAGCGGGAAATTACCGTGTTACGGCTTGTTGCGGATGGAAAGACGAATAAAGAGATCGCCAACAGCCTCGACCTCAGCGAGAAAACCGTGAAGAACCATGTACGAAACATCTTTCACAAGCTTCAAGTCTACGACCGCACGCAGGCCGCAATTTTGGCGATCCGCAAAGGGCTGATCGAACTGGATCCGCGTCCATAATCTTTAGATGTTCTTTCAGTCAGCTCATCTGAAAGTCACACATGTCACATTTACGCCACACATGCGTAAACCGTATAGCATCTAATATTGTTGTGTACTTCCAGTCAGTTACGAAGCTTTTTCATTGAAATTGGCGGTGGCACTAGAGTTGCTGTGACCCAGTGTCATAGTCGGAGGGCAACGGTGAGACAGCAGCAGACGCTCTTAAATCAGATCAGTTGCACGGGCGTTGGGCTACATACCGGGAAACCGGTCACCCTGACGCTTCGACCGGCGCCAGCCGACACCGGCGTAGTCTTCGTCAATCGGAACGGGCATGCCGGAGCGACACTCGCGGCCTCAGTCGATCACCTGGTGGCGACTGAGCTGTGCACGGCCATCAGCGGCAACGGCTTCCAAGTCAAGACGATCGAGCATGTGTTGGCGGCCTTGGCCGGCCTGAACGTCGATAATGCCTATGTCGACATCGATGCCGCAGAGGCGCCCGTCATGGATGGCAGCTCCGCCCCGTTTGTTCGGTTGATCCAATCAGCCGGTGTAGCATCCCAAAACCGCCGGCGGTCGTTCCTCAAGATCACGCGGCCCCTGGAAGTCGTCGAGGGCTCTCGCCGGATCCGGATCGAACCATCGTCCACTCCAAGAATTACCTATACAATCCAGTATGACCATCCGCTGATCCAGACTCAGAGCTATGCGTATGAGCACTCGG
This sequence comes from Nitrospira sp., assembly GCA_035277085.1. Classification (GTDB taxonomy): domain Bacteria; phylum Nitrospirota; class Nitrospiria; order Nitrospirales; family Nitrospiraceae; genus Nitrospira_C. The sequence goes on from DATELB010000261.1 coordinate 7,108, forward strand.
CGCACGCATTTGCCACGGAGATTGCCGAAGCTAGGACATTCGGCTTTTTGCAGGAAGTGGAAGCCCTCTGGGCGCGCGGCCTCGGCCGCGGCGGGAACCTTGAGAACACCGTTGTCCTTTCCCAGGACGGCATACTGAATGAATCCGGTCTGCGGTTTTCAGACGAATTCGTCCGCCACAAAGTACTGGACTTGATCGGTGACTTCTCGCTTCTCGGCCTGCCGTTCATCGGACATCTGATTGCCGACCGGTCTGGGCATGCCTTGCACACCCGTCTCGTCAAGCAGATCCTCGACCATCCGGAATGCTGGGTGCTATTGAACGCCGATCACACCGTCTCACAATCGGAAGTCAGCCCCGCTCTTTCCCCGTTACCGCGCCCTTCGACATCGGTCGCACTTCAAGCCTCCTGAGTAGCCCTTACAAAGCGCCGCCATCTTCGCCAGGCATGCGCCATAGGCATGGCGTCGCAGGTTTGTTGTATTTTGGGGAAGAGAATTAAGACGTCGGGAGCGAGTGGCCTCGCCCCCGGCGCTAGAATCGAGGCGGGACTTACTTCTTTTTCTTCTTCGCAGCTTTCTTCGTCGCCAAGACTCTCACCTCCCTTCGAAAACAACGCCTTTATTGGTGGATTCACTCATACCGCTCGGGTAAGGAGGTCCTCAGGCGCTTCGAACGTGTTTGGACCTACCTTGCGGAAGCGTTTATCCCGTTTCAGCGATGTCGCCACAGACGTGAGCGGCGTCTTGCCCTTGATCTGCAGACCGCCCTCGAGCAGACGCTGGACGAGTTCCTTGGCATGCATGGCGCGATTCGCTTCGCGCAACACCTGATACGCCGCTTCGGGTACGCTCTTTCCGGCATATTTGCTCCGTCCTAAAAGAATCTCACGTGATTGATCGGTGACATCGACGGGAAAGGCACGAGCGCCCTTCTCGTCCGTGGCCAGTTGAGTCGAGAGAGTCGCGAGCTTGGCCTTATCCGCCTCCACGCGGTGTAAGGTCTCGGCGAGTTCCAGGTACTTTTTGATAGTGGCGATTTCGTCGTCAAGTCGACGGCGCTTCTTCTCGAGTTCGTGAAGACGATTTTTGTAGGCGGTGATACGCTGTTCGAGGCCGACCAAGATATCGGTGAGTTCTTCCAAGGGACCCTCTCCCGAAAAAGCATGCTTGCTTTATATGCTTGCTTGCATCGCAAGTCAATAGTCGTCTGAATGCGTATGGCTTGCATGTCATGTTGTCCACAGAAGGAGGCCACATCGCCATGCTATCATCCTCGAAATGTCACTCGAACAACCGCCCGTTCCGATCGAACGTGTGCTCTCCGTCGCGGTAGAGGCAGCCAAAGCCGCCGGGCGGGTGCTGTCCGACTATGCGAAATCAGGATTTACCGTCGAGCGGAAAAATCCCATCAACCTCGTGACCGATGCGGACCATGCGGCGGAGCAATGCATCATTGATCACATCGCACAGTCTTTTCCCGGCCATGGAACGCTCGCTGAAGAGCGGGGCATCGACGCTGCCCGCTCGTCCGCATACCGCTGGATCATCGATCCTCTGGACGGCACGACGAATTTTGCCCACCGCTTTCCGGTGTATGCGGTCTCGATTGCCGTGGAGCACGCGGATGAGTTGCTCCTCGGCGTCGTCTATGACCCGGCCCGCGATGAATTGTTTACGGCCATAGCCGGCCGGGGAGCCTTTATGAACGGCCAATCCCTTGCCGTTTCAAATACGGCACCGCTGGACGCAGCGCTTCTCGTCACCGGTTTTGCCTATGACATCCGTGAGACCAGCAACAACAATCTCGATCACTTCGCGCGCTTTACCCTTAAGGCTCAAGGCGTCCGTCGCACGGGAAGCGCTGCACTGGACCTCTGCTACGTTGCGGCCGGCCGGTTCGACGGATTCTGGGAAGTCAAATTGAGCCCGTGGGACATGGCCGCGGGGGTCGTCATTCTCAATGAGGCCGGAGGACGCATCACCGACCTACACGGGAACCGGCATTCGATCTATCAACCTGAACTCGTCGCAAGCAACGGTCTGATTCATGTCGAAATGCTCGCTGTGATCCGTGAGAATCTCCGTTCCTGAAGCCCGCTCCCGCACATTTTCGCAATGTACACCGCGATTCATCGTGAGTTATGATTGTCGTTGGATATAGGAGTACGACTCATGGCCACATCCACACCTCCATCGGGTTCATCGAACGGCAACCCTGAAGCGGCCGGCAGCGAAGCCACATCCTGGAATGTCGAGCTGCTTCGCGTACTGGTCAGCCGAATAGGGACCCGCGTCGACGCGCAATGGGCGATCCACCCGCAGCTCAAGCAAGATCTGCTGCCCCATGAATGGCAGGAAATCACGGATTTGATGGCCAAGGTGTCCGCCATCGTTGGGAGTCGCTTTTCGCAGGTCTTGTCGCAAGCCGATCCTGAGCCTCCAAGCAACGCATAATACTTGCCGGCAGTCAGTATCCACTTCCAGGAGGAGCGCCGCATGGACACGTATTATCATCCGCATGATTTGGGAAAATTCGCCGACATGGCCAAAGGCAACCAGGCCTTGTGGGAGAAGTTCATGAGCTATTACAGCGCGGTGTTCGCGGAAGGCGCGCTAACGGAGCGGGAGAAGGCGCTTATCGCCCTGGCGGTTGCGCATACGGTGCAGTGTCCCTATTGCATCGATGCCTACACACAGGCGTCCCTGGAGAAGGGATCGAACGTGGAAGAAATGACCGAAGCCGTGCACGTCGCCTGCGCCATCCGCGGCGGCGCCTCATTGGTCCACGGCGTCCAAATGCGGAACGTGACGGAGAAACTGTCCATGTAAGGTCGGCCGCCTTGCATCAATGGAACGTGACGGGACGATCGAGAGGGACAGGCACCGACTTCGTCGCAGCCAGTCCCTTAGAGGTAAGGATGTTCGGGGATAGCCAGCGTAAAATACCTCCCCCGCTCTGCGTACAACACACGCCTGGATGTTAATTCGGCCAGCACGGATTCTACCTGCTCTCCATCGGACAAAGGCTGATCCCCGATGGCGCTGCGGATCTGTTCAATCGTTTTCGGCGACTCGTTGCACAATTCAATGAAAACGGCGGCCAGACCTTCATACCGGCGGCGAACAGGCGCCGCCGGATTTCGGCCATCATAGACCGTCACATAGCCCAGCGCTTTGGAGTAGTACAGGAAAGGGCGGTCGTTGGACGCATGGAGCCGTTGCCACGACTCCACGGCGGAGACCAGTTCTTGATAGACATGCGGATCCACGGGCCACTGCTCCAATTCATACTCAAAGTCATACGCGATTTTCTTCAAGTCGACCTGGCGGGCATCATAGACATACTCGTACGCCAGTCCGGGACCTGTCATCCGTACACCATAGTCATGAGGCCTCGCGTAGTAGGGACTGAAGCGTTCCAACCAGAATTTTCCGGTCGCCTCCGGGGGCTGCAAATGGAGGAGGGAAGGGATCAGATCGATCTGGCGCAGATAATCGTCGTTGGTTTCCCCCGGGAAGCCCAACAGAATATTCCAAGACACGGTGATGCGGTAATAGTAGCTCCACTTGAGACACACGATGTTTTGCATCGGAGTCACGCCTTTGTCCATCGCTTTGAGCTGGGTGACGCTCAAGCTTTCGAGGCCGGGCTGCATGCACTTGACGCCGCCCAACGCGAGAGTTTTGATCTGGGGTTTCTGTAGATTGCTTTTGGTCTCGATAAAAACGTCCAGATCGCAATGTTCGGCGGCGAATTTACCGAAGAGCTGATCGATGTATTTCATGTCGATGATGTTATCGACCAATCGAAAGCGCGCCGTATCGTATCGATGAGACAAATATGTCATCTCGCTCGCCACCTGCGCGGGCGATTTGGCTCGAAACTTCATGCTTTGCGCATTCAGCCCGCAAAACGTGCAGTGATGTTTTTCTCCCCACCAGCAGCCACGGGAGCCCTCGTACAGAAGAATGCGGTCTAATCCCTGCGCCGCGTCGCCAAGTTCCGCGAGCAGATGGTAATAGTCGTCATAATCGGGCGGACCCGTTTTCGTGAACTCCGTAAAGAGCGAGGGATTTGGCGTCAAGCGGATCTGGCCGTTGTCGCGAAAGGCCACACCGGGCGGATAGTCGTCCGAGCGTCCGCTCAATAGCTGGCGAGCGAGCGCGGGAAACGCCACTTCACCTTCCCCGACGACCACGTGGTCGATGAACGGGAATGCCCGGAAGTACTCCAGTCCCATTTCCCCGTCGTAGTTCGCGCCTCCAAACACGATGTTGACGTCCGGATACAGATCTTTGATCAGCTTGGCCATCGTCAGGCTCGCCACGTTCTGATCGAATGTGGATGTAAAGCCGACCAGCTTGTAACGGCCCCAGTCGATCGACGTCAGGGCCCATGTGAGAAACTGCGGAGCGATTTTCGCCGCCATCTCCTCGAAATAGGCGATTGGGTGACCGCTTTGACGGGCGATTTGTTCGAAGACGGGCTTGAAGACGCGAGGATACTCGGCCCGCTTGGGATTGTCGCGGAACAGCAAATAAGAGAAGAGCCACTCGCCGAACAGCGCCCGCTTTTCGCAAATCAGCTCGTAGAGGGGCACGCCGATCTTGTGCGCAAACCGCACGTTGAGGTGATGGCAGTCGACGGGAATGCCCTGGGATTTGAGCAGCGCCGAGAGGGTTCCGAGCTGGATAGAGGGATATTTCGAAAAACTGAAGGGCATGTTGACGAGCGCTACCTGCGCCTCGCCGGCCGCATGCCCGCTGCTAGTCGCCTCGTGACTCACGCCGTTTTCACCCGCCTGCCATCGCTCGAAACGGCTCAAATTCCCGGTCAGCCTTCGCCGCGAGGTAAAAATCACTCTCGGTCAAGCCGTTGATTTTATGCGTCCAGATCTCGACTTTGCATTTTCCCCACGACAGGTAGAAATCGGGGTGGTGGCCCTCGGCTTCGGCAACGGCACCCACCCTGTTCACGAAACCCAATGCTTGAGCGAAGTCTTGAAAGGTGTAGAGCCGTTCGAGGTGCCCTTGAGGATTCAAGGTCCACCCCCGGTCCAACTCCTTCAATAACGCTTGCGCCCGATCACTCGGCACCGGAGGCACACTGCCCCGGCAGGGAATACATTTGTTATCAGCAAGACCCATGGGGCCCTCCCTCGCTAAGTCCGAACGGATATTGTACGAGGCGGCTTGAGAGAGAAACAAGGCGGGAAGCGCTAATCCGTTTCGTCCGGCGCGCCCCCGGATCTGGCAAGATCGTCCACTTTGACCTTTTCGGGATTGAATTTCGCCACCGCCTGAGCCATGCGGTCGAACGCTTCATCAAAGCTCAGCGCAGGGGCCTCCTTCGGCCGGAAGCGGAGAGGATTGACCCGGGCGACGACGAAGCTTTTCAGATACGGGCTCGTCAATCCCTTTGCTTTGAGCGCGTCGACCTGTTTCACCACCGCGTCGTCCAGCTCCAGGACCCGTCGCGCGCGGCCGCGGCGCGACTCGATCGCCGTCTTCAATGGCTTGGCCAGATACTCTTCCACCCGTTTCATGACGGGATGGTAGGCGCCTCCGCTGAATCGTGGCCGCTCTTCATAACACAGCCCGAGCGTGATCAACGCCGGCTCTTCGAACTCCAAGGCATACGCCTCTTCGTTCACTTCGTCGAGCTGCATCAGCTCTTTGTACATTCGGATCACTTCGAGCGCTTTTTCGCGAAGGTTATGGGCCTTCTCCGTATTGAGTGCCAGAATCTGATAGGCCGCGGCGGGCTCCGGAACGACGAGTGACACGATGCTCTTGGCGCCGAGCGTGCGCATCGCCGACAAGCGGTGGAGCCCGTTCGGCGTCCAATATTTTGCGGCATGATCGTGCTTGGATATTCGCACCGCGATAATCGGGTCCAGGAAGCGGCCGAGTTTTGCGATGACCGCCTCGAGCTTCTTCACATGCGTGTCGGAGAGGTTCCGCTGGTACGGCGTGGGTTCCACCAGGGCGATCGGGAGCGCGGCGAGGACGAGCCAGTGGCCGCCATAGGGTTCACGATAGACCGAGAGAACCTTGCCGCCGTCTTCTTCGATCGATTTATGCAGCTCGGCTACTTCGGCCTGGGGAGCTGCCGCTTGCAATTCCGTGGCCGACAAGCCAGTCGACTGGCCTGCCGGTTTTCGCCTTCCCCGGCGTCCCGTGGCCGTTGCTTTTTTCTTCGGCTTCTCAGCCATCGGCGGATATGGTAGGAGAGTCGCCCGACAAAAGAAAGGCCTCAGTCGTGCTGCGTTCGAACGCTCCCATAAGCACTATTGGCTGGTTCACCGCGAGTTGCCTCCTTGTCAGCAATATCATCGGAGGCGGCATTTTCACGACGACAGGACTGATGGCCAGGGACCTCGGGGATCCCGTCCTGATTCTCTTGCTCTGGAGTCTTGGCGGGCTGTTCGCGATCGGGGGCGCCATGATCTATGGCGAGTTGGGCTCCCGGCTCCCCCATGCCGGGGGCGATTATGTGTACCTGCGAGAGGCGTATGGTCCCCTGGTCGCGTTTCTCAGCGGCTGGACGTCGTTTACGATCGGCTTCGGGGCAGCCGTCGCCGCTTCCGCCATCAGTTTCTCCGCCTATGCCTTTCGGATGTTTCCGTCCGTCGATCCAAGCGGATGGCAGGCCAAAGCGCTTTCGCTTGCCCTGCTATGGCTCGTCACCCTGGTTCATTGCCAAGGACTGGCGGGTGGCGGGCGCCTGCAGCGCATCATGACGAGCACGAAGGTGTTGGCAATCGGCATCCTCATAGTGGGCGGGTTGTCGGCAGGCGCCGCCCATTGGGACTGGCTGTCGGACATGCCGGCCGTTCGCGGCGCAGAGGCCGGTTCCATCGCCGTCGCATTCGTCATTGTCATCTATTGCTACCTCGGGTGGAATGTCGCCGGTTTTATTGCCACCGAAATTGCGGATCCTCGCCGTACACTACCGAGAGTCACGATCGGGGGCACGGCGTTCGTTGCAGCCATCTATGTGCTGCTGAACCTCGTTTACTTTTCCGCATTATCGGTCACCCGGCTGGCAGAAGAACCGATCGTGCCAGTGGCCGAAAAATCTGCGGCGGCTTTGTGGGGATCGGGCAGCGGCCAATTGGTCGCGGCGCTGCTGTGCCTGTCCATCGCCGGTGCTGTCAGCGCCATGACTTGGGCCGGTCCTCGCGTCTATTGGGCCATGGCGCAGGACGGGCTGATTACTCCTTGGCTCGCATATCGGACTTTGAAGACGGGGGTTCCGGCACGAGCGATTGTCTTTCAGACCGCGTGGGCGTCGGCGCTGATCGTGACCGGCACATTTGAGCAGCTCATCATCTACAGCGGAATGGTGCTCGCGTGCTTCATGGGATTGACACTGTCTGCAATCTTCCGACTCCGTTCGAGGGCTGCGGAGCCACGGCCGGCTTATTGCAGTCCCGCGTATCCGATCTTACCCGCCGTCCTTGTCGCCGGAACCACATTGATCGTCGTTTCCAGTATCGCGCAGAGACCGGTCGAAGCTCTCTATGGAGCCGCCACGATCGCGGCTGGACTGCCGTTCTATATCTATTGGAAACGAAAGAACGCCCAAACGGCGAAATAGCTCCTCAAAAAGTACAGCGAAGACTGCACCGAGCGAAATGCCGAGTCGTACTTTGGGTTGTACGTCGAGGCGTTGAGTGATGCGACAACGATGCGGTGAAAGCGCGTCCAGGGAAACGATTGCGACAATCGAGGGGTAGGGCGGGTGGAAAATGAACGCCGGGGGGCGGGTGAAAATGTCGGCTTTTTTCAGCATCCATAGAAATGGCACGGGCGACCTTGCACTTTGGTGGGAGGTCGCCCGTGGTCGGCGCTTAGGACGCCGTAGCTGCTATTGAACTGTTGCGGCCCGATCGGCCCGCGCGAGGCCAGTTGTAGCGAGTTTCCAGTCGGGGGAGACGTCGTCAATCCCGGGCACTATGTTCCTCGTGCCGCGTTGATCTCCGACCACAGGCTCTATCCGGTTGGTCTCTGGTGCCTTTACGGCACAGCCAGCGGAGATTGTGCTAGCACGACCGACGAGAAACCCGCCCTCGCATCGGCGGGCCTGACGGGCCAGGTGGAGTCGCGTCGTCCATATCCACCCTCCTCTCGTGATGAAGTCATCGGGAGACCTGGATGACAGCCGCGCGGTCTGTCCGATCTCTCGTACTTCAATAAGGCTTCAGGGCCGCAAGTTCCGTCTACGCTCATTAGATGAATGTGTCAATGGGAGCAAATACTTTTTTTGGGTCATGCTCGCAGGCATAAGTCATACCAGGTGGTGCCGCTGAAACGGCGATCCTATACGATACGAAGTTTTGAAAAGTCGACGCCTTTAGGGGCAGGAGGAGTCTTAAGATTCATGCTCTCGAGTGCATCGACGACACGGTCGGCGATCACGAGATTTCGGTACCACTTTCTGTTAGAAGGAACGATATACCAGGGCGCTCGGTCGGTACTGGTCGCCGAGATCACATCTTCAAACGCCTTCATATACTTATCCCATAGCTTTCGTTCTTCGAGATCGCCGGAACTCCATTTCCAACGTTTTTCGGGATCCTTAATCCGCTCCTCCAGCCGTTCTTTTTGTTCTTTTTTGGAGATATGGAGAAAAAATTTCAGTATGACCGTAGCGTTTTCTGTGAGCATTTCTTCGAACTCTTTAATCTGATTAAACCGCAGCTTGGCGACCTTCTCGGATACCCAGCCATGCACGCGTGTGATCAGCACATCTTCATAGTGCGATCGATTGAAAATACCGATAAAGCCTTTGGGCGGGACTTCACGATGGACCCGCCATAAAAAGTCGTGGGCCAATTCCTCATGAGACGGGGTCTTGAACGCGACAACTTTGCATCCCTGCGGATTGACTGCGGACATGACATGCTTGATCGTCCCGTCCTTTCCGCTCGTATCCATGCCTTGCAACACGATCAGGAGAGCCCTGTTCCCGTTGGCGTAGAGTCTGTCTTGCAGGCGTCCGAGCTTCAAAACCAGCTTCTCCGTCTCCTCTTTGGCCGCCTCCTTGTCATCATCGTTTTTTTTATAGTCGCCGGTTTCGTCCGGATCATAATCATCTAACGAGAGGCAACTGTCCTGCTTGACCCTGTACCGTTTCATGAAGGCATACCTCTCTGCCGATCCGTTATTCCGTGGTCGGCGGCGGTGTGATGATGTTACGGCTGCTTCGGCACGTCTTGTGCGCAACGAAAGCCGACGTTTGGATCGTGCTCGGTAGGATCGCCCTTGGTCCGGAATGAAGAGCGTAGGCGGTAGGCGCCGTTGATATAGGACCCGCCGCGCTGCACTTTGGCCGTGCCTTCCAACGGACCCTTCGGATTGATCGCAGGATTTTTTGAATAGAACTCTTCGTCATACCAATCGGTCGTCCATTCGTATAGATTTCCAGCCAAATCATGGACGCCGTAGGGACTTTTCCCCTTGTCGCGGTTCCCGATGGCCGAAACGGTATCGGACCCTTCCTTCAGACCAAACACCGCATGAGCAGGCGTCGGTGGGTCGTTCCCCCAGGGATAGAGGCGGGCATCGGGCCCACGCGCGGCTTTTTCCCATTCCGCTTCGGTGGGCAGCCGCTTTCCCGACCACAGGCAGTAGCCGATTGCATCCATCCAGTTGACCCATCGCACCGGTTGATCCGGTCGAACGACAGGCGTTTCTTTATCCGCAAAGCCCCAGGGCGGCTCGCTTTGGATTGCCTCTACGAATTTCGCGAACCGTCCATTCGTGACTTCAAATTTATCGATATAGAAACTATCGATGAACACTTTATGAATCGGCTGTTCGTCGTCGTCCCCCTTATCGCTTCCCATGGTGAATTCTCCCGCCGGAATCAGCACCATTGGGGCGCCGTCCTTGCCGACAATTTCTGAAGGAGGCTGCGGCATGGTGGCCGCCTTCGGCGGCGTCGTCCCGTTGGACGGATGCGTCGCCTTGGCCGGCGGTTTGGGAGGCGCAGGGGCGGTAGAAGATCCCGGCTCCTTTGCCCCTTCCTGTGGTAATGGAGGCATCGGTTTGACCGGCGGCTTCACTTCACCTTCTTGAGCATGTTGTTTGGGAGCGGGTGGGGAGGGCATTGCACCAGAGGGAGGAACCGCAGGCGTCTGAGGCTGTGTGGTATCTGACGACTTAGGTGCGACCGGCTCCGTCGCCAATGCCGTTCCGTAGAGGCTGAGTGCGGTTACAATCGCAGCAAGAGTGTGGAGTGACGCCATAGGCTGCACGCACCTGCAAATCGAGTTCCTCATCGGGAGGCCCATTTAGGGTACTCAAAGATCAGACTTAAATCCAGAGTGCTGACGCTTTGTCCGAAAATGGCCGGGCGCCTGCGGGATTCCGTAGGGAAGCGCATACAGGGAAGAGTCTACGTTGTCGGGTAAATCACGACCTGGCCTTGTATCCGTATAGCGGGAGGTAGTTTTCCCGATGTTCCTGACACTGTGGATGATGCCGCTGGCTGGCCAGACTCGGACTAGAACAGGGGAAGGGTGTTGTCATCAGGGTGGCTTTTCGCAGTAAGACCAACGCGGTCAGGCCTGGTCGCCCCGGCGGCTAGCCACTGCTGTGATTGCGACGACTTCTCCAAAGGCAATGCCAAAGTCACCGTGCAACCGCGACCGGCTTCACTCACAATTTCAACGTGACCTCCCATTTCCTCCACGCGATCTTGAATGCTGCGCAGCCCAAAGTGATGACCTGGAGCTTGTAGCTTTTCACGTGAAAAGGTAAATCCAGGTCCGTGATCTTGCACCGTCACCTGCACCATCCCGTCGCCAGTAACTCTCATCAACACGGTCGCAACGTGCACCTTGGCATGTTTGACGACATTCATGAGTAGTTCCCGAACGCTTTTATATAAGAGGACGATATAGTTTCGGGGAAGCGTTCGAGATTCGGAGTCGAGATGCAGGGTGACGAGCAAGTCGTGTTGCTGCATACGGTCCTTTAGCCACATGAGAGCGTCAGGCAAACCCATTTGGTCGAAGTCCGGTGGGCTAAATTCGGCCATCAACGTGCGGGTGTATTGAAGCGAACGGGTCAGGGCGTGTTGGATCTCCTGCATATAGAGTTTTGCTGTCTCCGCTTCTATGGGGAGCGAGCGTTCGACCGCCTGTACTTTCATTTTTGTTAGTGTTAAGAGCTGTGCCAGTGAGTCATGGAGTTCCAATGACAACTCTCGCCGCTCGCGCTCTTCCGTGAGCAAAAGCTCGGACATCAAATTGGCCATCTTGACGTCTCGCTCCATCAATTGCAGTTGCTTGCCAGTGACGTTGCGCTCAAGCTCCTCATTCTTCTCTAAGAGACGCTCTTCGTTCCGCTTATAGAGGAGAAGCCTTTCCGCCTGATGTGCGTAGAGATCGAGGAGGTTAAGGTCTGTAGCCGACGGACGGTAAGGCTTGGACCAATAGCTTGAGAGGACGCCAAAAACTATGCCGTTGGCGTCAAAGAGAGGCGTAGATTGGGCTGCCACGAGACCGAGTTTCTGAAAAAATGGTGCACGCTGCGAAAACTCCTGATCAAGCTGTACATTCTCGATGAACACGCGTGCTTTTCTCTTGAACGCCGTCCCATAGCAATGGGATCCGACTGGGATGCGGTCGAATCGCGTCGCGTCTTCATCTGCAAAGCCTAATTGTTTTACGAGTCGTAGCACATCCTCTCGGCTGTCATACAATTGAATGACACTCTTCTCGGCCGCTAACAGTTCGTTGGAGGCTTTCAATACCTCCTCTACCATCGAGTCAAAGGTGGCCTCTTCAACGAGGCGGCCGCCGAGTTCTTGTAGGCGCTGAAGCTGCCTATTACTGGTGAGTGTACTCCGGTGATTTCTTTGAAGGCGATCAATGCAGTAGGCCATCAGCGTTGCTTCTACAGCAAAGAATCCAAGCACACTCCAATCTGCTCCGTTCACATCAAATTCGTACAACGGCGGGATGAAGTAGAAGTCAATAACGACACAAGAGACTGCGGTGGCGCCCACGGCCGCTGAAAATCCAGCGAACCACGCTGTTACCATGATGGCCGCCAAGAAGGTCAAAAACGGAGGCAACAGACTGAGGAATGGCGCCACCAGCCAGTTTATTTGTAACGCTGCAAGGATTAAGAGCACGGGCAGGAAGTAGCGTGCAAAGACTAACTCGAAGTGCGCAGCAATCGCAGCCTTTTCCCTAGTAGGCGAAACGGCCATATAACCCCGAAAGCAAGAAGCTAGCGCGGGCCGAAAGAACGCGTCGCCTCCTCGCGATTAGCACTGGGAATATCAAGTAAACACGCTTGCAACACACGGAAATGCACTCCCAAGCGATCGTTAAGGCATATGTGGATCTGAAATGATTCACAGGCCACGCCCTAAGTGGGCCCCCTATATTAGCGAAGGGAAGATGGAATGCTATCTGGCAAAAAAGGGGGTATAATTTTTGTGCTGCTACATAGGGGAGATGGAAATGGCTTCCAATTCTATCTCGCCTCTCGCATTTTCTCTTGAACAGGTGAAAACCTCCGCATTTTTCTGTCGTTCGCCAAAAAGCTTTCGGAAACTGCTTGATGCCGCTCAAGGCTTTGTTCCATTTCGAGGCCTTCTCTGTGTGTGGGGATACCCGTCGCGCAAGGTCATTCGCTTCATCTTCAATCATAGTTTTCCCATGGAGTTTGTCCGGTGGTACCTGACAAAGGGTATCCTCTGGAGGGGACCGCTGTTCCTAGAATGGCAGCGGACAAATCGCTCTCAGCTCTCCGTGGACGTATGGCGGCGCCTCTCAAAACGTATGGACCCCGAAATTTTGAAGCACGCTCGGCGGTTCAATCTCAAATGCCTCTTGGCGGGAGGGACTCAGAACTCGCAATTCTGGATCTTTTTTGTGATGTCCATGCGAAGCGAGAAGCAATGCCGCCATTATAAACGGCGATTTGAATTAGTAGTGCCGGTGCTGGCGAAAGCCCTCCAACAGGCCTGTCCACGTCCTCTTCTCACGGAGCGCGAAACAGAAATCTTGGAGCTTCGGACTATGGGGAAAATCACGAAACAGATCGCATCGATGGCAGGAATCAATGTGCGCACAGTACGTGCACACTTGCAGAGCATAAAAAAGAAACTTTTCACGGATGATCTTTTGAATGCGGCGGTCATTGCCTTAAGAAGTGGAATGCTCGCGCACAAATGACAGTTCGACGTGAGAGCCGACAGGATAAGACGATAGGACCTGACTTTCTGCTTTAAAAAGGGATCGCTAAAAACATCTCATTAAGGATTGAATGACATTCCAAAGCGGTGACGAACCAGCGAATCGCGTACTGCTTGCATGGGGAGCTGTGTACGCGGAGAACGCGATGGCGTAGAATATCGAGCAGCCATGAATCTGGATCTTAAAGATAAGGTGATCGTTGTGACGGGTGCCAGCAAGGGCATCGGCCTGGCTGTGGTCAAAGTATTGGCTCGCGAAGGTACTCGCATCATCGCGGGCAGCCGAACTGTGACTTCGGAACTTACCGGTCTACGTGACATCCATGACCTCACGGTGATTACGGTAGACCTTGCGACGGCAAACGGTCCCGGTTCACTGATTGATGCAGCTGTGAAACGGCACGGGAAGATCGACGTCTTAGTTAACAATGTCGGCATCGCGAGTGCTCGTTCAGGTTTTCTTGACATCAGTGATGACGAATGGCAGCGAGTGTTTAACCTTACATTCTTCAGCGCGGTACGTGCGAGTCGTGCGGCACTGCCCCATCTTGTCGCCAGTCGGGGCGCAATCATCAATGTCGGCTCAATCAATGCTCGATTGCCGTTTCCAATGGTGGTGGACTATTCAGCGGCCAAAGCTGCCCTCTCCAACCTAAGCAAGGCGCTTTCGGAGGAATTCGCGCCTCGTGGCGTACGGGTGAATGTGGTCGCTCCCGGGCCAGTCCGCACCCCCTTCTGGACGGATCCGGGCGGGTTTGCCGATGTCGTCGCCTCCGGCTCTGGCGTCAGCGCCAAGACCGCTCTCGACGAAACCGTACCGCGCAATATGGGAATCTCTACAGGCCGCGTCACCGAGGCGGATGAGGTCGCCAACCTTATAGCCTACCTTGCTTCGTCTCGTGCTGCGAACATCACCGGAGCCGAATTCGTCATCGACGGCGGGCAGATTAAAACCACCTGATAAGTGTTCGGTACGCGTGGGTCGCGGCCCCTCTCCCGGCCTTCCTGCTAATCACCGCAAACTCGGGACCTGCTGGCCGCTAAGGCCGGCGTCAACGGAAGTAAAGATCTTTGGGGTGTTTATCCGGCGGCTTCATGAAGAGAGGCTTCGCCTGGTGAGCCGCCGGCAAATAAACACTGGAGGCGTTTTTCCGGCGCCATCAGTCACGATAGAGCAATGAATAGGCGCCGGGTCAACCGATGAAAAGCCCTTCAAGGTGTTTATCCGGCGGCTTAGTGAAGAGAGGCTTCGCCTGGCGAGCCGCCGGCACGCGCAAGCGAGGTTTGGTGGAGGCGAGGGGAGTTGAACCCCTGTCCGAAGATCGTCAACGCACCGCATCTACATGTGTAGCCGACAATTTAAATTCGCGACTATCCACGCCCATCGGCAGGCTTAGAACGGCCGCTAGCCCAGAAAGTTCTCGTCCGCAGCCGCTGAGCACCAGCGTTGGACCAGCCCGCTGCATCGCGCCCTTCCACCCCCGCGGGCCTCAGATGGAAGAACGTCACAGCTTAATTAAGCTGCGAGTGCCAGTTCTTGATTGGCAGTTGCATTTTCCCGGAGTTAACGAGTCCCCGAGAGCT
>DATELB010000262.1:0-9348 GCA_035277085.1 Nitrospira sp.
ACGCCGGATGATCCTGGTCGATTTCAAGCTGGAGTTCGGCCAGCACAACGGAACACTGATTTTGGCCGACGAAATTTCACCGGACACGTGCCGTTTCTGGGATCAGGCGACGAAGGAGTCGATGGACAAGGATCGGTTTAGGAAGGATTTGGGTGGGATCGAAGAAGCGTACAAAGAGGTGTTGAAGAGGGTGTGCGGGTGAAGATCAAGAGCGGGTCCTGTCGGCGAACAGCCCCAGCGTGCTCGCACCCCCGCCCGGTGTGGGGACCCCCGCTGCGCGCGCTTGGTGATAGCCGCGTCTTGGCGCGGCAGGGTGGGCGGGTGAAGAAAGGCCCGTTCGCCGCCACCCGCAAGATGGGAAAGAGGATACTTGCCCGCTCCTTCGGGGACTTTCGCTCACCGCGACATCACTCCGCTTGAGACGGTCCTCTCCTTGTAGGAGGGAGAGAAGAAGAAAAAGATGCTCAAGGCGTTTTTGAATTATGGATTAGTGGCGGCGGTCATTGTCTGGGCTGGCGTCGTCGCCATGATGGCGTATCGCCTCGACGATTCCCCGTGGCGCTGGGCATTTGCCGCATTGGCCGTCGGCGGAATCGCGACTGTTGGGGTGATTTTCAAAATCCGACGCTATGTGGACGGATTGACGAAAGCATCCGGAGGGCAGGGGAGCAAATGAAAGCGAAAATTCATGTGACTCTGAAACAGGGCATTTTGGATCCGCAGGGCAAGGCGATCGAACATGCGCTCGATTCACTAGGATTTAAAAACGCCGCGAACGTCCGCGTCGGGAAGTATATGGAAGTGGAAGTAAGCGAGACGGACAAGGCGAAGGCTGAAGCGCAGGTAAAATCGATGTGTGAAAAGTTGCTGGCGAATACGATTATTGAAGAATATCGGTACGAGTTGACGTCATGAATATCGGCGTTCTTATCTTTCCCGGCAGCAATTGCGATCACGACTGCGAGCATGTTTTCCGCGACGTGCTAGGGCAGCAGGTCCACATGATCTGGCACAAAGAGACCAAGGTCTCCGGGTTGGACGCGATTGTCATTCCCGGTGGCTTTTCCTATGGGGATTATCTGCGCACTGGAGCCATCGCGCGGTTTTCGCCGGTAATGAACGCCGTCAAAGAGTTTGCCCAAAGCGGCGGCCTGGTGCTGGGTATCTGCAACGGCTTCCAGATTCTGCTCGAAGCACACCTGCTCCCGGGCGCGATGTTGCGCAACCGTTCGCTCCACTTTGTCTGTAAGGACGTTCATGTCCGGGTCGAAAATGCGGCCACTCCCTTCACCGGCGCCTGCCGCCCCGGCCAGGTGCTTAAGATTCCAGTTGCCCACGCGGAGGGTAATTACTATACCGATCCCGTGACGTTGGCCGGACTGCAGGCGAATGCCCAGGTGGTCTTTCGCTATTGTACGACCGAAGGCAAGGTGACACCGGACGCCAATCCGAACGGCTCGCTCGACAACATCGCGGGCATTCGCAACGCCGAAGGCAATGTGCTGGGCATGATGCCGCATCCCGAGCGTTCTGCTGAGGAACTACTTGGCAATGAGGACGGACGGCTCATCTTTACCTCTATGCTGGAGTCATTGAAAACGCGCCCCTTAAAAATGGTAGGGGCGTAACGCGGGCCCTGCCGCTATCACCACAAGAAAGAAAACACGTGCGGATCTGGGATATTTCACCGAAGCGGCTCTGCCGGAATCATTTGCTTGGCGAGGAGCATCGAGAACTGCACGCACTCTGGTCCGTGCTCGTGAACGGCAAGAAGGGCTATGCCCGGCACCCGGAAACATTGCGCTGGCAGGGAAAACTGAAAGCACTCTATAGCCGTCATGATGCACTGGTCCGCGAGATGGCGATTCGCGGTTATGCACACCAAAGTCCGTTGTCAAAGCGGATGGCGCTCGGCAGCGGCATTCAACGCGTATTCGTGGCGACCAGACGCGCGCAGGTCGATATCTTGAGGAAGAAGCGTTGTCCCTGTGATGTGTAATACGCCATGAAGACGAAGACCTCGGACATCAAAGAATTGCTCGTCCAGCACAATCTGTCGGAGGACGAGTACAAGAAGATCCTCGAGATTTTGGGTCGCGAGCCCAACATCACCGAACTCGGCATGTTCTCCGTGATGTGGTCTGAGCATTGTTCCTACAAGAGCTCGCGTGTTCACCTCAAGAAGCTGCCGACGACGGGCCCGCGAGTCGTGCAGGGGCCCGGTGAGAATGCGGGCGCCGTGGACATCGGCGACGGCTTGTGTGTCGTTTTCAAGATGGAATCGCACAACCATCCTTCTTTCATCGAGCCCTATCAGGGCGCTGCCACCGGCGTCGGCGGCATACTGCGCGACGTGTTCACGATGGGCGCGAGGCCGATCGCCCTGCTGGATTCCCTGCGCTTCGGCGGGCTGGATACGGCAAAGAACCGGCATTTGATGAGAGGGGTTGTCGCGGGAATTGCCGGATACGGCAATTGCATGGGCGTGCCGACGGTCGGCGGCGAAGTCCGTTTCGACGACATCTACTCGCTGAATCCGCTGGTCAACGCCTTCTGCCTTGGCATCGCCCACAAGGACAAGATCTTCCGCGGGACAGCCGCGGGCGTCGGCAATCCTGTCATCTACTTCGGCTCGAAGACGGGCCGTGACGGGATTCACGGTGCCACGATGGCCTCAGATGCGTTCGACGATGAATCCGAACACAAGCGGCCCACGGTTCAGGTCGGCGATCCATTTCAGGAAAAGTTACTGCTCGAAGCTTGTCTCGAATTGATGGCCAACGACCTGCTCGTGGGCATCCAGGACATGGGAGCGGCCGGTCTGACGAGCTCGTCCTGTGAGATGGCGTCGCGGGCCGGGAACGGCATCGAATTGGACCTTACCCATGTGCCGCGCCGCGAACCGGGGATGACCCCTTATGAGCTTATGCTCTCTGAATCGCAGGAACGTATGCTCATGGTCGCGAAGGCAGGCATGGAGGACGAGTGTTTGAGGATTTGCCGCAAATGGGATCTCGACGTAGCCGTTGTCGGAAAAGTGACGGGGGACGGTCTCTTGAGAGTCCTTGATCAAGGCAAGGTCGTCGCTGAGATACCGGCGAAAGCGCTGGCAGATGACGGCCCGCGCTACGAACGCCCCTACTCGCCTCCGGCGTATCAGGATATGCTGACCAACCTTAATTATGATTCAATTCCGGACGTCAAGGATGTAAATGCGGCGCTGCTGACGTTGTTGTCGTCTCCGACGATCGCCAGTAAACGCTGGGTGTACGAACAGTACGATCATATGGTGCGCACCAATACCATCGTGAGGCCCGGATCGGATGCCGCCGTCGTTCGGATCAAAGGTACCAACAAGGCCGTCGCCATGACGGTTGATTGCAACGGCCGGTATTGCCTGCTCCATCCCTATGAGGGAGCTCGATTGGCCGTCGCAGAGGCGGCCCGCAACCTCGTCTGTTCAGGTGCCGAGCCCATCGGCCTCACGGATTGCCTTAACTTCGGCAACCCTGAACGGCCGGACATCATGTGGCAGTTCGTCCTGGCCATCGAGGGCCTCAAGGACGCGTGCGAGCATTTTCGGATTCCGATCGTCAGTGGAAACGTCAGCTTTTATAACGAGACCAACGGACTCTCGATCTATCCCACGCCGATGTTGGGCATGGTAGGCCTGCTCGAAGAGGCCGATCGCGCGATGACCCAATGGTTCCGGGCAGACGGCGACGCGATCGTGCTCCTAGGCAAGACGAGGGACGACCTCGGAGGCAGTGAATACCTCAAAGTGCTCCAGCACCGTGAGCAGGGATCTCCGCCGTTGTTGAACCTCGAGACGGAGAAGGGACTTCACGAATTCGTATTGAATGTGATTCATGAAGGATTGATTCAATCTGCGCATGACTGTTCGGACGGCGGGCTCGCGGTGGCGTTGGCGGAATGCTGCGTCTCAGGGCCGGGCGCCGCCCGCGGCGCTGTGGTAAAATTGGAACTCGGTTCCTTGCGACGCGACGCCCTCTTGTTCGGGGAAAGTCAGTCGCGGATTATCCTCTCGATCAGGCCCAATGCGGTGGAATCATTGTTGACTCGGGCGTCAGAGGCCGGGATTCCCGCTGCGCATATCGGAACGGTGGGTGGAGACCGATTGGTGATCGACGCAGAACGAGGCAGCCATAGCGAGGCTTGCCGGATCGATCTGGCGATCGAGAAAGTGCGGGACCGCTGGGCTCATGCGATTGAAGAGCGACTAAGCCAGGAGTAGCGGTTGAAGATGAAAGAACTTCCCATCGTCAGCCCTGATAAATTTCACGACGAATGCGCCGTGTTCGGCATTTATGGCCACAAAGAGGCGGCGAACCTCACGTATCTCGGACTCTATGCGCTGCAGCATCGCGGCCAGGAAGCCTCCGGGATCGTATCGGCGGACGGGGATCATTTCCACGTGCACAAGGGCATGGGACTCGTCGCCGACATCTATAACAATCACACGCTCAAGAACCTCACAGGCTCGATGGCCATCGGCCATAACCGGTATTCGACCGCCGGAGGACAGGACCTCAAGAATGTGCAGCCGCTCACGGTGAATTTCGCGTTCGGGAATCTCGCCCTGGCGCATAACGGAAACCTTATCAATGCGCAAATGCTTCGCAACGAACTCGAAGCCTACGGCGCGATCTTTCAATCGACGTCGGACAGCGAGGTGATCATTCACCTGATCGCCCATTCCCGCGCCGACACGCTGCTCGCCCGCATTATCGATGCACTCAGCCAGGTTCGTGGAGCGTTCTCTGTCGTGCTGCTCACCGACGAGGGTATCATCGCGGCCCGCGACCCGCACGGCTTCAGGCCGTTATCACTCGGTCGGCTCCGGGATACCTATCTCGTGGCGTCGGAAACCTGTGCCTTCGATCTATTGGACGCGGAAGTCGTCCGCGAAATCGAACCCGGGGAACTCGTCGTGCTCAACCAACAGGGCGTCACGAGCTACAAGCCATTTTCGGCAGTGCAGCCGGCGATGTGCATCTTCGAATACGTGTACTTCGCGCGGCCCGACAGCAAAATTTTCGGGGCCAACGCAGTCTATGCCACGCGCAAAGCTCTCGGACGGCAGCTCGCGCAAGAATCGTGGGTGCCCGCGGACGTCGTCATTCCCGTGCCGGATTCGGGGGTGCCGGCGGCGTTGGGATACAGCGAAGGCGCCGGCATACCGTTCGAAACGGGCTTGATCAGGAACCATTACGTCGGGCGCACGTTCATCGAGCCCGAACAGTCGATCCGGCACTTCGGCGTGAAAGTAAAACTCAATGCCGTTCCCGAAGTGCTGCACGGCAAACGAGTCGTCGTGGTCGACGATTCGCTGGTTCGCGGGACGACCAGCCGTAAGATCGTGAAGATGATCCGTCAGGCGGGCGCCAAGGAAGTGCATATGCGGATCAGCTCGCCTCCGATCATTTCTCCCTGTTTCTACGGCATTGATACACCGACCAAGAAAGAGCTGATCGCCTCGAGCCATTCGGCGGAGGAAATTCGAAAGTACATTACAGCGGACAGCCTGGCGTATCTCAGCCTTGAGGGAATGCTGAAGTCCGCCCCCGGCGTGCCCGACCACTACTGCAACGCCTGCTTTACCGAGCGATATCCGATTTCCTTTACAAGGGCCGAAGAGTTTCAGCTCGGGCTGTTCGAACGGCCGAGTTAGCCCCCGATTCATTCATCGTTGTCCTGCGCGCCGCCGTTGCTCCCCCAAAAAACTGCATGGTAGGATAGCCGCACAACCGACTTCGGCTCTCGTCGGGATGTAATGTTTAGAGTGTCCGCCTCACGGAGGTTTACATGAAACGTCTTGCCATCATCTTCGCCGCCCTCCTCGTTCCGGTGCTGGCCGCCCAGCTTTCGACGGCGGCGGGCTTTTTCAAAGTCGGTGAGAAGGCGCCCTCCTTCTCCCTCAACGCCATCACGGGCGAACCCGTGTCCCTGGATGCGCACAAAGGGAAGGTCGTCGTGCTCGGGCTCTTCCACATATGCGATCCCTGCATGATGCAGGGTACCAACCTGCAAAAAGTCTATGAAGCCACGCAGGGGAAAAACGTTGCGGTGGTCGGTGTGAATTCGTCAGGCAACTCCAAGAAGGAGGTCGGTGAATTTCTTTCCGCCTTTCCGGTCAAGGTCACGTATCCGTATCTTTTGGATCCCGGGAAGGTCACCGATAAGCTGTACGGCGGCGGGAAATTCATTCCGAATGTCTATGTCATCGATCAGCAGGGCGTCATCCGCTGGCAGCGTGTCGGCAACATGGAACTTGCCGGCGCGGACGACATCATTGCGGAAGTGGACCGGTTACTGGCCAGCGGCAACAATAAGATGTAAAACGCGGGTCCTGTAGGGACCCCGCTGCGGGCGAGCTGTTGATCGGCACCACCCGCTAAGAAGGAAGAAGGAAGAGAAAAGCTTAGAGAAAGAACGCTGTTATGGATGAGATGGAAGAGGGCAAGCAGAAGTTCTTGGAAGTGGTCAAGGGTGTCGACTCTCAAGTGCAGGTCGTAATCCCGGTCACTCCGTCGAACAGCATGTTTCTCATTTCTCTCACCAAAGGCCCTAACCGCAAGTTCATTACGATACCCGAGGACGATATTATCGATCTGCCGAACGAAGCCGGCATCCTCATGAAAGTCACAAAAACCGTGAAGGATGCGGTGGCATCGTTGTAGCGGGCGCCGTGATGAAAGCACTTTTCCCCGGCATCTGGCAGTGGTCCTGGTTCTCCGAAGAGAAGCAGCTGAATTTCAACGGCCTGTTTCTCACGGTGGGGGAACATCGGATCGTCATCGACCCGCCTCCCATGACCGCCGAAGCGGCCACATTGATTCGCCGCCAGGGCCAACTCGATTACATCATCGTTACCAATCGCGACCACGCCCGGGAGGCCGCGGTCTGTCAGGCGGATTTTCGCTGCCAGCTCCAAGTTCCCGACGCCGATGCCGCTCAAATGGATCTCAAGCCGACGAAGACCTATAAGGACGGAGAACTGTTGCCCGGCGGCATCTGGGTCATCCAGCTGCAGGACCAAAAATCGCCTGGCGAATCGGCGCTATTTCTTCAGCAGGGCAAGGGTGTGCTGATCGTCGGCGACGCCCTGCTGGGCAAACCGCCGGGGGCGCTGTCGTTGCTCCCGGCCGAGAAATACGCCGATGCCTCGAAAGCGAAGGCGGGATTGCGCCGTCTGTTGAAGTATCAGTTCGACGCCATCCTTGTCGGCGACGGAGCTTCGATTCTTACTGAGGCAAAAACGGCCGTTGAACGCGCCGTCGCCTAGCGCCGACGAGCGCAATCGATTGCCGGCGGCCGCCACGACGCACCATGACGCTTAAAAACGGACTGTCGGAAGAATTAAATCGCCAGGGCAACGAGCATTTCGGCCGCGGCCACTACACCGAGGCATATACCTGCTACGCGAAAGCCCTGGAGTCCGATCGCCTTACGGGCGATCGGCGGGCGTTGGCGGCGACGCTGGGGAATTTGGGCAATATCTGCGCCGTGAGCGGCCGCCGGGATGCGGCTCAAAATTATTATCAAGAAGTGCTGGAGCTGCAAAAGATCTTCGGCGACGAAAAAGGCATCGGAACCACCTTGGCGAATCTCGGGAACCTGCGCGCTGATGCAGGAGAATGGGAGCGCGCGAAGGCCTACTACCTTGAAGCGCTCGATCTCATGATAAAGACCCATGATGAGGCCGCCAAGGCCGTGCTGTATTCCGATTTAGGGCTGATCGCCAGAGAACAGGGTGATTTCAAGGAGGCGATTGCCTGCTACGAGAAGTCGATGGTGCTGATGCGCCGGCAGGGCAACGACGGCGGGGTCGCGGACGCCTGGCGGATGATGGCCAGGACATTTTTGATGCAGCAGCGGTTTGACGATGCCGTTGCCTGCTGCCACACCAGCCAGTCGATTGCCGAACGGTCCCGCGATGAGCTGCGGATCGGGGGAGCCCGTTATGTGTTGGCGGACTGCTACGAAGCCATGGGCAGGTTACCGGACGCGGCTCAATTGCTCGAGCGCGTGGTCGAGATGGACCGCAAGTATCACTTGCCCAAACTCGAGGAAAACACGAAACGGCTGCATGCGTTGCAAGCGCGTCTCTCGGCTGAGGCTGCCCGCGCGGCCGTGAAGGAGTCGCACGGATGAGCGAAGTGAAGTCGCCGCACTGGGCAGAAGCGCGCACGACGTTGTCCAAGGCTTTTCCACAACTATACGAGCTCGAGCCCGAGGGCCCGCTGGCCCTTGATCTCGGAAGCGAGGGCTGGCTGCTGGAAATCAAGCCCGAAGGCAAGCTCCTCTGCCAGTACGGTGTCGCCATGGATGATGTCATGAGCCTGATGTCGGAGGGCACGCCGGAGGATTTGGGCACCGACGAAGTCGCGAAGCAGGCCAAATACTTCATCCAGCCTGCCGTCTCCAAGTTTCGTCCGCTGTTGCTGCAATCCGGCTTTTCCGAGCAAACGGAAATGAACGAGGAGTATGTCGCGGTGACGTTTGAACGTGACGTGGATTTGGCGAACTTGGCCAAAGTTCAAGATTTAATGCGCTGGTGCTGCCGGCAGATCGGCGGCGCGGCATGAAACTGCCCATCAAGACGTTCGAAGAGTTCCGCGATGCCTTGTCTGCCTATCGCCTGCCCCGGGTGATCCTTACCGCCCTTGAACTCCGGCTGTTCACGGTCATCGGAAAGAAGAACTGGCCGCTGGGTGATCTGGCTCGCGAAATGAAAGTCAGCGAGCGCGGGCTGGCTATCTTGTGTCGCAATCTCGCCATGGCCGGGTTGCTGCACAAGAAGGGGAACCACTATCGAAACAGCCGGCTCGCGGCGACGGCATTAAATGCCGACGATCCCGGCTATCGCGGAGGCTATCTGCAGCTGATTGCGAATCACGCAAACGACTGGCTGCGGCTGGCCGATTCCGTCCGGACCGGGGAACCGCTCGACAAAGACGAGCCCGAGGCGCCGGACTACCGGCGTCAGTTTACCTGGGCCATGCATCATCGGACTCTCGAGACGGCGCCGATGATTGCCGGTCAGTTGCCGTTGAAAGGCGCGAGGACGCTGCTCGATCTCGGAGGTGGGCCAGGGACGTATGCCATGGCCTTTCTGGCTCGAAATCCAGGCCTTCGCGCCACTGTCTGCGACCGTCCGGCGGCCTTGGAAGTTGCCAAAGAAATCGCATCCACGCACAAGGCGGGTGCCCGTCTGTCCTATCTGCCGCTGGATTTGCTGAAGGACGATATCCCCGGCCGCTTTGACGTCATCTGGTATTCCAATGTGCTGCACATTTATTCGCCGGAGGAAAATCTGGGCGTGTT
>DATELB010000263.1:0-3161 GCA_035277085.1 Nitrospira sp.
GGTTGACCGCAGTTTTTGAGAGGCTTAACATCACAGATATTCATTCCGTTCTCATCCGCGTTGGAGGAGGCTCTCATGGAAAACCAAGCCCAAGATCAGCCGGTTCTGATTCATATCCAACGCCTTGTCGAAGAAGAACACCGATTGCACGAGCAAAGAGGACACGCAAAAGCCGACCGTAAACGGCTCGCACAAGTCCAAGTCGAACTGGATCAATGCTGGGACCTCTTGCGTCAACGACGTGCTCTTCGCGATGTTGGGGATGATCCGGACGAAGCGGAAGTTCGCCCGGCGCATGTAGTCGAGAATTATGAGCAGTAGGGATTCGTCGTCAGCGAGTCTCCGATATCGTTGTCCATTTTGCGCCACTGAGACCGGCGCGAAACATCCAGGTTCCACCGTTCTGAGAAGCTCTTTGAAGACGCCTGCCTCAAAAAAGTAGCCTGTCCCATTTCTTATCCTGTTTCTTCTACGAGGTAAAGTTTGCACACCATGATCGGCAGTGCTATAGAGCCGGCAGCTCACGAACGAGATTATTCTTCGATGAAAGGATCCGGAGATGAGTTACACATTGTTGAATATCAATTTGGACGATCTCATAGCGGTCAAGATCGTCTGTGGGCAGTGCCATGCATCGGCGGAATTTCCTGTGGCGCGGCTTCAAGGCGATCCACCCGAACGGTGCTTTCATTGCCGTGCGGAGTGGTTTGTCGGTAAGAGTAAGCAGGCTACAGCGCTTGAGTACCTGTTCCGCGCCTTGGGCGAGCTCCGTGGCAATGCGGTGTCGGAATGCCGTGTGCAGTTGGTGATGACGCAGGATCCAGGCTTTCCGCGCAGCCGCATGCCTATCTAGTATCTCCTTCTGTCGAGCATCCTCGATGGGCGTCTTCAGGGGCTGAATCCTCGCGTCGGCGTCCGGGCGCGGGTGGATCTGTTCAAAAAGCAGAAGTTCCCTACTTTGTTTGAGTAGCATGCCAACGGTTGGCGTCGGCCGGCTCAGGTTACTTCGTCGGCTGAGTCTGGGGGGATGGCATCCAAGGGGATGTCACGGATCTGAATAGAGTCGACCCGCTGCTGGGCCAGAACATCCGAGATGATCACAACTTTGTCTCCAACCTGAAACTGTTCACGGTCTTTCAGGATCCGGAACGCTGTTTGCAGAGTTTTCTCAGGGTCCGAACTGAAATCGATCTTGAAAGGAACGACACCACGGTTGAGCATCATGGTCCGTCGCGGTTGGCTCATGTTGGTAAAGGCATAGATGTCGGTGGAGAACGGACGGCAGTTTGCAACGAGATCAGCCATGACTCCTCGTCTGGTGATCACGACGATTCCTTTGGCGTTGACCCCCTCGGCGAGCTGAACGGCTGCCGCCGCCAATTGCTGTTTATTTCCTGTGTCACGCAATTGTTTCGCAAATCGCAATCCGGGTATCGTCTCGGATTTCAACGCGATCTTGCGCAGGTATTCCACGCACTTCACCGGATACTTTCCAACCGTGGTTTCACCGGACAGCATGACGGCGTCGGCTTCTTCATAGATCGCGTTGGCGACGTCGGTGACCTCGGCGCGAGTGGGATGCGGATTGTGGATCATGGATTCGAGCAGATGGGTCGCAACGATCACCCGTTTGCCATGTTCAGCACAGAGTTGGACGATCCTTCGCTGGACGTTTGGTAGATCCTCGATGTTGATTTCCACTCCCAGATCTCCGCGCGCAACCATGATGCCATCCGACTCCCTGATGATCTCTTCCAGGTTTCGCACGCCTTCCTGGTCCTCGATCTTTGCAATAATCTTCAGCCGCCCGACCTTGTCACCCATGAGTGCCTTGAGTTGCTGAATATCGGCGGCTTCACGGACGAAAGACAGCGCGATGAAATCCACATCCCGTTCCAGGCCGAACAGGATATCCTTCGTGTCCTTTTGTGTAATCGCCGGGAGATTGACGCGTATACCGGGGAGATTCACGTGGCGCTTGCTCTTCAAGAGCCCACCGTCCAAAACACGGCACTGCATGATGCGTTCTTGTTTCTCCAACACCTCCAGATTGATCAGTCCGTTATCCACTGTGATCTTGTCCCCGACGCTGACCTGCTCGAGCAAGTCCTCGTAGTCGATGTGGATGGAGCTCTCCTCGACGTCCATCGGCCCGCGCGTGGTGACGGATACGATGGCGCCCTGCCGCAGATCGAGCTCATTCGAGAGGTTCCCGGTGCGGATCGCCGGGCCTTGTGTATCCAGGAGGATAGGGATAGGAAACTTGACCTTCTTGTTGAGCGTCTTGATGTGCTGAATGACCTTGGCGTGGAAGTCGTGGTCGCCATGAGACATGTTCAGTCGAGCGATATTCATCCCGGCCTCGTACATCTTCTGCAACATCTCATAGGATTCCGTGGCCGGGCCGATCGTGCAGATGATACGTGTCTTTTGCATGCGTGCTCGTAGTGGCATTGAGCTGTCCCCGCAGCGCAGATGACGCACAGCGTTCTGACACCACCTCATAGGGCGAGGGGAGGCAATTTTACTTTGTATTGTCGATCGAGTCTATTGTTGGACGGCGGAAAGGAAGCAGAGATAAGGCGGCCTTCCACGCGGCACAACTTCTAGAAAGGGCTAGGGCGTCGGATCGGACGGCTGGCGGGGCGGTCAACGGCGGCGTTGAGGAGATTCTAGGAGGCATCCTCCACTCGTTCACCTTGTGTAAGGTTGTAAACCACCCCCCCCTATGTTACGGTCGTTAGTCGTCGTACGGGCCTTGCGACGAAGTTGGTGAGGAAGGCCCGCAACATCGATGTTGCCTTGTCCGAGAATCTTGTCGGAAGTCAGACCTAAGTCGCCGCATTGCCCGCGTCTTCGGCCCGCTCCTTCCCCCGGGTCTTCGCGTTCAAGACAATGTCACATTATAAGGAGGAACCCCACATGGGTTCGAAGCTTTACGTCGGTGGGTTGCCCTATTCGGCGACCGAGCAGCAATTGAGCGACTTGTTTGGAGCGCATGGCACAGTGGCCTCTGCGAAAATCATCGCAGACAAGTTCACGGGACAGTCCCGCGGATTTGGCTTCGTGGAGATGTCCTCGGATGCCGAGGCAAAGGCCGCGATCACGGCGCTCAATGGCTCGGACATGGGTGGCCGCTCGTTAACAGTCAATGAAGCGAA
>DATELB010000264.1:0-2304 GCA_035277085.1 Nitrospira sp.
CCTGACGCTGTGCGGCAACCTCGTCGCTCCGCCGCGTGAGTTCTTTCTCGGCCTTGAGCAGCTCGATCCGTGCCGCACGCCACTCTTGCCGTGTCCCCATCTTGTGGTTCGTCGATGTCATGACTGAGTCTCCTTTTGATAATGCGCTTGTCGTCTTTGCTATCGACGCGGCCAAGCCTGTTCATAGCCAGTGCCGTCGCGCTGACGGCGGAAGTGGTCCCCATGGCCAACCAGGCCAGCGTTGTCAGACATGCCGGACACATCATCGACTCCTCACGATTCTTAATCCGAGCGGCCGGTGCCGGGAACATCTCGGACAGGCCGCACCTCCATGGTCCCGAAGCGCACCGATGGAAACTTCGAAGCCACTTGGATCGCCTCGTTCAAATCCCGGGCGTTGATCAGGAAAAAACCGCCGAGTTGCTCTTTCGTTTCCGCAAAGGGACCGTCGGTCACGGCCAACTTCCCGCTTCGGACTCTGACACGCATCGCCGTCTCTATCGGTTCGAGCTGTTCTGCCCCAATGAGGTGACCGGTGTTCTTCAGCGCCGCGCAATAGGCCATGGTCTCTTCCATCACGGCGTCGCACTCGTTTTTGGACATGGAATCCCACTTCTTTTCATCGTGACAGCACAGGAGCAGATATTTCATGGTGTCGATCCTCCGATTTGATTGTGAAACGCTGTTCTTGACTTATAGTCGTCCGCAATGACCAAAATCGACATCGAGTCTTGCAGAGCCAAATCCATGATTTAGAGCGGTCAGCAACGACATGAAAGCCGCAATCAGCATGACCATTCAAGACAGACTGAACAAACTCGACTGGAAGGCGATGGAGGCATCGCTATGGCAACGGGGGTATGTGAAAACCGATGCATTGCTGACCGTCGAGGAGTGCGAGGCTCTCGTTGCCCTGTATGGCAACGACCGACTCTTCCGAAGCCGGATCGACATGAAGCGCTTCCGCTTTGGCGAGGGCGAGTACAAATACTTCACGTACCCGTTGCCGCCGCTGGTCCAATCTCTGCGGGAAGCGATGTATCCCCGTCTTGCGGTGGTCGCCAATGCCTGGGCAAAGGCGTTGGGTCAGCCAGACAGTTTTCCGCCGAGCCACGATACATTCCTCGCCTTCTGCCGTCGCAACGGACAAACGAAGGCTACGCCTCTGCTCCTCCATTACACCAGTGGAGACTATAATTGCCTTCATCAGGATCTGTATGGGACTGTCGCGTTTCCGCTGCAGCTCACCGTCTTCCTCAGCCGGCCTGACCGCGATTTTTCCGGTGGGGAGTTCCTGCTCATGGAACAGCGGCCGAGGGCGCAATCACGGGGGGAAGTCTTGGCTCCCGCCCAGGGAGAAATCGTGATCTTTGCGACCCGGCACCGCCCCGTGGAAGGAAGCCGAGGGTATTACCGGGTCAACATGCGGCACGGCGTGAGCACAGTGCACTCCGGTTCACGGTTTACGCTGGGCGTCATCTTCCATGATGCGAAGTGATTGTTGGCATACGGCGCAACCCGGAAAGGACACGCTATCGTCATGCGGATTGCCACCTGGAATGTGAACTCGCTGAAGGCTCGCCTCGAAAAGGTCATGTGGTGGCTCGATCGGGCAAAGCCGGACGTGTTGCTGATGCAGGAAACGAAGCTGACGGATGCGGACGCACCTGGCGAGGCCTTCAAGCAAGTCGGATACGACCTGGCGCACCATGGCGAGGGTCGCTGGAACGGCGTGGCAATCGCGAGCCGCTGCGGCATTCAAAGCATTATCACGAATTTTGGAGAGCCGTTACAGCGGGCGCAGACCTCAGAAACCGGTGACGACGAGCCGCTCGCTGAGGCCAGGATGATCAGCGCCGAATGCGGGGGCGTGCGCATTATCTGTGTCTATGCGCCGAACGGCCGCCTCGTGGGCTCGCCGTTTTACGAAGCCAAGCTGGTATGGTTCGACAGGCTGGCTCGCTGGATCGACAAGGCTGTCAGCCCGAATTCATCGGCCGTCATCGGTGGCGATTTCAACGTAGCGCCTGACGATATCGACGTATGGGACCCGCGCGCCTGTCATGGCGGCACGCATGTGTCAGAACGCGAGCGCCAGGCTTTTGGACGGCTTTCGACCGCGGGATTCGTCGATGCGTACCGATTGCACCACCCGAAAACCGAGCGGTACACGTGGTGGGACTACCGCGCCGGCAATTTTTATAAAAACTTCGGCATGCGCATCGACCATCTGCTGGTGACGGCGCCGTTGAAAGACCGCGTGGTATGGGCCGAGATCGATCGCGAGGCGCGGAAGGGAAAACC
>DATELB010000265.1:0-4759 GCA_035277085.1 Nitrospira sp.
AACTTATACACTGGAAATCTCCCAGCCATCTGTTTATGTCCAGAAGTTTGGTCGCATTGAATCTGGTGTCTCAGGAAGCATAGAATGCCTTCCCAATGTTGCTCGTTGAGTCAGGCCAACCATCCCAGGCTAGGAGAATGCACATGCGAAGCATCGTCAGAGTCGCTAGGTTCCTGGTCGCTGCCGTGGTTAGCGGAGTTGTTTTGCTGGGAGTAGCAGGTCTAGCTGTCGCGGACGTAAAAGGGAAAGGAGACGCAGCGCACAAACACTTCAAGGGCGAAGTCATCGAAAAAGGCGGCGAGCTGGCCATCAAAACAAAAGAAGGAACAACGTATCAACTCAGTGAGAATGAGGCGCGTCGCCAAGGTCGCCAGTTCAAAGCCGGCGACAAGGTCGAGGTATCCGTTAATGAGAACAACGCCATCGTCGATGTGCACCTGGAAGGCGAAAAGAGCCAGCATAAGTTTGTCACGGGACAGCTTATACACGTTGGCAAAATGAACAAAGAGATCAAGTTGCACACGGCGGAGGGAGATCAGACCTTTCCGCTTCTCCTGCAAGAGACGAAAACCAAGGACCTTCCAGAAGGAACAGAAGTCACGGTTGAGTTGAATGAAGCTGGGACGGTCATCGATTTGCACAAGGGCAAGCACGGTGGTCAGAAGAAGCAGTGACCTACGCCGACGTACTTCCCTGCCTCTGAGTGAAGAAACGCACGGATCGTCATAAGTGACATTCTAGCGGCGCATGGCGAGCCCACTTGCTACATGCCATGCGTCCTCGGGTTTCGTACCTCACACCGCGATAGACCCCGCCTCGCAACATGAAGGTCGCTGCGTGCTTGTAGATTCTCTTCCTTCCAGCTAGCCTACCGGCATTTCGGATTACGCGCCTAGAGACATGACGAACGATCGACCGCAGATTAGTCAGACTGCCGTGCTGGTCTTGAGTGCTATTGGTATCGTATACGGCGACATCGGCACGAGTCCTTTGTATGCCCTGCGGGCATGCTTTAATCCGGCATTTGGTCTTGCCGTCAACAAGCCGAATATTCTGGGCGTGTTGTCATTGATTGTGTGGGCGCTCGTCGTGGTCGTCACGCTGAAGTATTTGTGGCTTGTGCTCCGTGCTGATAATGAAGGTGAAGGAGGTATCCTCGCGCTTCTTGCTCTTGCCCAACGACATCGCACGCACGTCAATTTTCCACTCAGATCTAATCCGATTGTATTGTTGGGGCTCATAGGAACAGCGTTCGTCTATGGCGACGGGATCATTACGCCGGCCTTGTCGGTCCTGAGCGCGGTCGAAGGTTTGGAAGTGGAGACATCGGCCTATCAGCCCTATACCGTCCCCATCACCCTTGTGATTTTGGTGGTCCTCTTTGCCACTCAATACAGGGGCACCGGCCTCATCGGGAAGATATTCGGTCCGGTCATGGCCATCTGGTTTGTCGCAATCGCCGCATTGGGATTCCGCGGTCTTGTGCAGGCACCGGAGGTAATGGCCGCACTCGATCCCCATCTTGCGGTCGCATTCCTCTGGCACCATGGCACGATCGGCCTTGCGGTGCTCAGTGGCGTCTTTTTGACGCTCACGGGCGCCGAGGCTCTATATGCGGATATGGGTCA
Source organism: Nitrospira sp. (assembly GCA_035277085.1). Lineage (GTDB taxonomy): Bacteria > Nitrospirota > Nitrospiria > Nitrospirales > Nitrospiraceae > Nitrospira_C. The sequence continues at coordinate 1,629 of DATELB010000265.1, forward strand.
TGTCGGGCGAGGCCCCATTCGCATCGGATGGTACGGCATCGTGTTTCCTGCACTGGCCCTCCAATATTTGGGGCAAGGCGCCCTGCTCCTGAAACAGCCCGACGCCATATCGAATCCGTTCTACCTCCTTGCGCCGCCAGGGCTCCTCTGGCCACTCGTGATACTCGCCACCTCGGCCACCATTATTGCGTCGCAAGCGATGTTGACGGGCGCCTTCTCGCTCTCTCACCAAGCCATTCGCCTCGGGTATCTTCCACGAATGGCCATTCGCCATACCGCCTCTGAGCAAATGGGACAAGTCTATGTTCCTGTGGTGAACTGGCTGATGCTTATCGGCACACTTGGATTGGTCGTGACATTCGGCGCATCCTCCAACTTGGCAGCGGCCTACGGCATTGCAGTTTCCGGCACGATGGTCATCACTACGATTCTGATTGCCGTCGTCGCTCGCCGGCGGTGGGGATGGTCCACGGGCAAAGTGGGTCTGGTCTTCGGGGCGTTCATGCTCGTGGATAGCGGCTTTTTCGTGGCCAATGTCTTGAAGATTCCTCAAGGGGGGTGGGTCTCTCTGGGATTGGCCTGTCTCCTGTTGCTGCTGATGAGCACGTGGAGTGGCGGCCGTCATCTTGTCGCTCGCTATCTCTGGAACAAGATGCCGTCCCTGCCTTCTTTTATCGAACAGATTCAGAGCGATGGTGTCAGTCGCGTTCCGGGATGGGCGATCTATATGTCATCGACCCCGGAGTTGGCCCCTCCAGCGCTCGTACAAAATGTGAGGCATAATAAGGCCGTCCACCAGGAACTTCTGTTCTTGACCGTCCACACAGTGCGAGTGCCATCGCTTCCAGTCGCCGAACAAGTCCACGTCGAACGATTGAAAGACCACGTGTTTCGTTTAACGGTGCGTCACGGCTTCATGCAAATCCCGGAAATTCCAAAAGTCCTGCCGGCCTGCGCTGCGTCGGGCCTCACGATTCCTCTCAGCGATGCCACGTACTTCTTGAGTCGAATCAGTGCCCTGGCAACGCCTCTGCCAGGCATGGCACTCTGGCGTGAAGGCCTCTTCATCTTCCTGGAAAAGATATCCCAACGGGCCAGCTCTTACTTTCAGTTGCCGCCTGATCAAGTGGTCGAAATTGGGATCGTCATTGAGATTTGAGGTTGTGCGGTGCGGCGCGGGTTGGCTCGTTGCTCGTGACTTCCGGACCGCGCGTCTCAGACCGTACCTCTCGGTATTCAGCAGAAGGCTAACGGCGATCTATTGTAAGAGGAGGAACTTCAATGCCCACCAGCAGAACAACTATGCATCCTACTCCACAATCCATTGCATCCTATGTAAGGAAGAATGCCAAACACGTTAAGAAATCCCAGAAGCATAAACACCACACCAGCGAAAGCGTGCGAGAGGCAGATTATAAAGGACATCACATCGTCGTAAGAACCCACTATGAAATTGAGGTTGATGGACGCGTAGTAATGGGCCACATGGGTGTGTCGAACGACGGCCAGGTCCACTATCACCCTGTGCCGAATTTGTCGTTTGCCTCTGCAGTAGATTTGGTCAAACAGCTGATCGAGATTTTTCCAGATGACTTCAGATCAAGGGGTCACAGAATGCATCGGAAGAAGGCGAATACAACAAGACACGGTCATATGCATATGTAGGAGGTGCCATGGCCATCATACGTCCCAATCTTCTCACCAACGCCATAGCAAGACAGAAATATGCCGAGGGCGTCAATCTATTGAAACGTGAATTCACTGGCCCGACTACTAAGAGCTTGGGGATTCCAGGACCGTCACGGTCTGTCAGCACCTATGATCTGTTCGTCGTATGGCACCACACAGCGATGACCACTATGACTCCCCCGACTCAGGGAGACCGCAATGCGGCACACAGGGGCCCTGTATTTTGTCCATGGCACCGCTTCATGCTGCGCCAGTTGGAACTCAATCTTCAGCGAGTGCTGAACGACAATGCGTTCGGACTACCTTATTGGGATTGGGCCGCGGATGGACAAAAACCTTCGAGCCAGCAAAAGAAATCTCCCATATGGGCATCTGATGCTATGGGCGGATCAGGAAACCCCGTCAAAACAGGGCCATTCAGGTTAAATTCAGCTGATCCAAAGAGTTTCCGTATCCGTATTGAAGCGGACGTGAATGGAAAACTCATTCAAAGAAGTCACGGTTTGAGACGTGCCATTGGAACAACAGTATCTACATTGCCCAACAAAGCCGACACGACCGCCGTCTTGACGTTGACACCTTATGATGTGTCACCTTGGGATACTACGTCATCAGGCTTTCGAAACGGAGCAGAAGGCTGGGCTTCACCGGGAGCTCCAGCGCTACATAACCGTGTGCACGTTTGGGTTGGTGGTGATATGTTGCCATCGAGCTCGCCAAATGACCCTATTTTCTATATGAACCACTGTAACGTGGATCGCATTTGGGAGGCGTGGTTAACGAAGTACGGGCGACATTACGTCCCGTCTCAAAGTGCTCCAACATTTTTGAAAGGACATCGGATCAATGATCAAATGTCATCGCTAGTGTCAGCACCAATGAGACCGACAGATGTACTCGATATGAGATCAATCTATGTCTACGATTCTCTCTCAGTATAGTGTGATGGCAAAAGATTGACCCAGCCTGTCGACTGCCGGGTTCTCTTAAGAAAAACCCGTGTCAGGAACTATCTCGCGGCGCGTGGCGGACCTCGCTGTATGGATACAACTAAGACCGCGCTCGGACGGATGCTCGACCGACCGAAGCTCCTCTCAATGCCGCCGCCGACCGCACCCGCCAGCAGGGCTTCACTAGCGTCCGTAGCTTGAATCTCTCCCCTCACCGCTTCTCGGACCGCATACCGCGATAGATCCAGACGTGAGAGTATGGCGTTTGCCATCCGGAAACTATCGGACACACTGAGCGTTTTCGCTCTATGCGCGCTGTGCGAGAGACAACGTTGTCTCAAAGGACCATCGACGAGAGACGATGTCTCGGGTGGGCGACCGTGTTAAATACCATTACTTTCGGATATCTTTCATTCGCCCAATGTTGCAAATCTACCCTGGACTAAAACTTGCGTGCATCTTTAGCCCTTCGCAGCCAGACTCCGTAGCTAT
>DATELB010000266.1:0-2480 GCA_035277085.1 Nitrospira sp.
GACAGTCTCTTCCGATGGGTTCGTTCTTCCGTTGCCCGGTAAGCTGGAACGGCTCGTCACTACGCCTTCGGCGCGCCTTGCCGTAGATGTGAAAGCCATGTCCGCCGCCTGTTCGCTCCGAGCCGGCCAAGCGGCTGTCGAGGCACGCCAATTTGATGTGGCAAAGGATCTGCTGAAAGGCATTCTCGACTATCCCCAGGCGGACTACGCATTCTATGTGCTGCAGGCCAAGGCGATCCTGTCAGAGATCGAGCCTGAAGCGCTTCAAGTCTCTTTACAAACTCGCTGAACACTCCGTCTTTATTTCCTCAGCTAACGCCCAGGACACGCTTGAACACACGGTCATAGGCTTTTGCAGACCGTGCCCAGGACACGTCGACGCGCATGCCGTTGTCGACCAGTCGATTCCACAGCCGTGCATCGCGAAACACCTCGAGAGCATCTCGTATGGCCGAAATCACGGATTCCGCCGTGTGCTCCTTGATGCGGAATCCGGTAGCACGATCAGCGTTCGCCTTGCTAGGCATTAATGGTACAACCGTGTCGGCCAGGCCTCCGGTCTGCGTGACAATGGGAACGGTGCCGTACCGCAAACTATAGAGCTGGCTCAAGCCGCAGGGTTCATACCGCGAGGGCATCAGCAACATATCGGCACCGCCCTCGATCCGATGGGCCAGCGCCTCGTCAAAGCCGATACGAAGTCCGATTTGCTTGGGGAAACGAGCTTGAAGCGCCCGGAGTCGCTCCTCAATCTCCCGATCACCTGTTCCAAGAATGACAAGCTGCATCCCCGTGTTCATGAGGTGAGGAATCGCCTCTGCAACAAGGTCGAATCCTTTTTGGGACGCCATGCGCCCAATGACTGCGACAAGCGGGTCATCCGTGTCAGGGAGTTGAAACTCCCGGCGTAAATCTCCTTTGCAAAGCCGTTTGTTCTCCCGATTCGACGCCGTGTAGGAGGCGGGTAAGTACGCATCTGTTGAGGGATTCCAGAGATCCACATCAATACCGTTTAAGATGCCTTCGAAGTGCGCCTGGCGGTTACGCAGAGCGCCGTCAAGTCCAAACCCGCCCTGCGGCGTCAGAATCTCCTTCGCATAGGTCGGACTCACAGTGGTCAGATAATCGCTGAACACGATCCCCCCTTTCAGAAGGTTCAGCGATCCGTAAAATTCGAGAGTCTCAGGCGTAAACATCGACGGGGCCAGTCCTGTTTTTGGTAACTCGCTTCCGGGAAAGATCCCCTGGTAGCCGGCGTTGTGCAGGGTGAGGACCGTTTTGACGCCACCTACCTCGCTTCGTCGCGCATCGGTCGTCTTCAAATACACAGCGCACAACGCCGTTTGCCAATCGTGCAGATGAAGAAGATCAGCATGCCACTGCCCTACCCGCCGCAGATAGGCCACCGTTTCGACAATCGCACGGCTAAAGAATGTGAACCTCTCGAGATTGTCTGGATAATCAGCGCCCGCCTCTTGATAGAGTCCAGGCCGATCAAAGTAGCCATCGTTGGCAATGGCCCATACACGAACGGCATCCGGACGGCCATCCACGGTAACCACGTCTTCCTCTATGATCGCCGGGAGCACTCCTTGGGCAGTCTTGATGGGTAGAGTTATCAGAGGGCGGAACGAACGCGCGGATTGATCCAACTCGCGATATCGAGGCACGAGGAGAACCACTTCGTGGCCCAGCCTGGCGAACTCCCGAGGCAGGGCCCCGGCGACATCCGCCAGACCTCCGGTCTTCGCATAGGGAATCGCTTCGGAGGCGGCGATCAAAAGTTTGAGCGGACGAGACTGCTTCACCACAGGTCGGGGTAGTGAGTCAGGGTCTTGGTTGGAGTTCGATTTTCGTACGAAACTTATCTTCATGCGCCCATCCGCGGCCGATTTCGTGCAGCTTGTCGGCTGAAAGTTCTTCTCGATAGACGAACACCTCGTCGAGGAATACGACGAGCCAGCCGCGGTCGGGATAGGCCAGGAACAGAGCGTCTCCGGCGTCAACGCCCGCCTCCCAACCAGGAGGCGCCGACCCGACATCCACCCGTGATCGCGGAACCATTGATCCGTCCTTCATGCCGAAGAACGGCGTGAATTCCATGTGTTGATAGGTCGGCATCCCCCATGCGCGGACGAAGGCACGGGGCTCGAGCTTCCTCAGCGGCAGCTCATTGTTCTTGATCTTGCGCTCCTGTTCGGCGAGCGACATCCCGAGGCAAGCCGTCATTGAGAACCCGGCGCCGGCCAGCACAACGGCAAGGATCAGACACCGGACCTTCACAGGAGTCTCCGGCGTGTCACAGCAGCCTCCGGCTTTTGGGTTCCGCCGGCTTCACCGGTTGGCAGACATCACACTGACACAAGTCGCGAAGCAGCTTGTAGGAATAGATGCCGGTGTCATGGCCGTCGCTCCATTTGAACTGCAACGCATACCGTCCGACAGGCTCAATGTCCTGCAGCATTATCAGCATCGGCACA
>DATELB010000267.1:0-4986 GCA_035277085.1 Nitrospira sp.
CGCTTCTTCCACATTGTCCTGAATGACTTGTGAAAAGTTGAAAATAATCCCCGGAATGGTCTTCAGACGCTGCTCGATCTCTTCGACAAGATCGTCTTTGCTGAACCCGTGGCGCCAGTCATGCTGGAGTTTGAGGTTCGCCAGAAATTCGGCGTTGAAAAAACTCGTGGGATCGGTTCCGTCGTCCGGCCGGCCGAGTTGCGACACGACTGTCGTCACTTCCGGCGTCTGGCGGAACATGGTTCGGATGTCGCTGGCCAGCCGAGCCGCCTGGTCGAACGAAATATCCACGGGCATCGTCGCGCGCACCCACAGGTTGCCCTCTTCAAGCGCCGGCATGAATTCGCCGCCCAAGAATTGCAGCGCCACGAGGGCGACCACGAGCAGAACTGCCGCCAGCGCCACGACCACTTGCCGGTGATCGAGCGCCCAGTGGAGAGTCTGTTGATAGATCCTCCGGAGCGGCTTGACGACCATCGTGTCCTCTTCGCGAATCGGTCCCGTTAACAGGAACGAGCACAGCACAGGAGCCAGCGTGAAGGCCATGAGCAGCGCGCCCAGCAGGGCGAATCCATAGGTGATCGACATCGGGGCGAAGATCTTTCCCGGGACGCCCGTCATGGTAAACAAGGGAATGAAAGCCACGACGATGATGGTCGTCGAATAAAAGACCGGCTGCCCCACCTGGCGCGCGGCACGCACGATCTGCTGGTGCACGGTCAACCCTGGGGTTTTCGCGTGGGCCAGGTGAAAGAAGATGCTCTCCACCATGATCAGGGTGGCATCGACGATGATGCCGAAATCGATCGCGCCGAGCGAAATCAGGTTGGCTGATTGTCCGATTAAGACCATCATGGCAAAGGTGAACAACAGCGACATTGGAATCGTGAGGGCAACGATGCCGGCAGCCCGGAAATTTCCAAGAAACACGTAGAGCAACACGAATACCAGGACCATTCCGCTCAGCAGGATGTCGGTGACCGTTTCCACCGTCGTGTTGATCAACGCTGTGCGGTCGTAAAAGGTTCTGATCTTGACGCCGGACGGCAGCTTCCAGGTGTTCAGCTCATCCACCTTGTCACGAACCTTGTCGAGCACCGGCATCGCCTTGTAGCCTCGCTGGAGCAGGACCACGCCCTCCACGACGTCGTCACGGTCATCGATGCCCACCTTGCCGAGGCGAATGCGGCTGCCCACGTTGACGTTGCCGAGCGTCTTTACGTAGATCGGCGTTCCCTCCTTCTGCGCCACCATGACGTTCTCGATGTCCTCGATCCCATTGATCAGGCCGACGCCCCGCACGTTGTAATTCTGCGCCCCCAGCGTGAGATAGTTTCCTCCGACGTTGGCATTGCTGTTTTGCAACGCGGTCATGGCCTGGGACAGATTGACGCCGTAACTGATCAGGCGGCCGGGATCGATATCGACGTGGTACTCCTTCGTTGTGCCGCCGAACGCGGTGACATCGATCACGCCGGGAATGCGGCGGAAGGCGCGCCGCACCTCCCAATCCTGGACGGTCTTCAGGTCCGTCAAGCTGATACCGGGCTGTCCGGTCAGCTCGTACCGGTAGATCTCGGCGATGGCCCACCAGGGAGACAGCGTTGGTTGGACGCCGGGAGGGAATTCGACAGAGGCGATGCGGTTCAGCACTTCCTGGCGGTCACGAAAGACGTCGGTGTCGAAATTGAAATAGACCTTGATGTCGCTGAGGCCGAAAATCGAGAGCGAGCGGATGTCGCTGAGACCGGGCATGCCGGTAAGCGCGACTTCGATGGGAATTGTGATTAGCCGTTCGATTTCCTCCGCCGACCATCCGGCATTCTGGGTGATCAGCTCCACCATGGGAGGTGAAGGGTCGGGGTAGGCGATGATGTCGAGCAGGTGAAAGGAGTAGAGGCCCCCGAAGAACAGCGCGACTCCCAATGCGCACAGCAGAATGCGCTGGACGAGGGACATCTCGACGAGACGGGCAATCATCTATCTCGATGGACCCGGGGAAAGTAAGAACCAGGAGGGTGCACCCGTTCAGCCACCTTTGACTTCTTGGCCTTTGATCAACACCGCGCCTTTCGTCACGATCCGTTGGCCCGGTGTCAGCCCGTCTATGACGCGCATGTGATCGGGCGAGAAACTCGACACTTTGACCTCGTGTTTGACGTAATGATTCGGTTCTTCGACGACAAAGACGAATTGTTTGCCGTCGGCTTCGAGGACCGATTCTTTGGGCACGACCAGAATCTTCGTGGCATCCCCGACTTGAATGTGCAGTCGGGCGAACATCTCGGGCTTCAACCGATGGTCCTGGTTGTTCACCCAGGCCCGCAGCTTGATCGTGCGGCTGGCCGGATCGACGACGTCGCCCACCGCCGCGACGGTCGCCGGGAAATCGACGTCGGGATAGGCTTCCACCTTGACCTTCGCGAACTGCCCCTCTTTCACCAGCGCCAGGTCACGTTCGTAGACGTCTGCAACGACCTGCAGCATGTCGAGATCGGCGACCGTGAAGAGCACCTGATTGGCGTCGCCTCCGACTGATTGGCCCGGCGTCACCATGCGTTCGACGACGATCCCGGTCAACGGACTCTTCATCTCGAACCGGGAAGTGATCTGCTGTTTGTCGAGAGGCTTGTTCAATTCTTCGGCCTGCACGCGCAAGGACATCAGCCGTTCCTTGGCGCGGCGGAATTCTGCCCTGGCCTTCACCAGCTCATTTTCGGCCTGCTTGAGATCCTTGAGCGGCAGAGCCTTGTTCGAATACAGATCCTTGGCGAGTTCATGGGATCGAGTGGCATATTGGAGGTCCGAATCTTCCTTGACGTACTCCGAATAGGCTTGGGCAATGTCGGGACTGTCGACGACCAGCAGGACGTCTCCCGCCTTCACCCGATCGCCCAAGTGGGCTCGCACTTCGACGACGCGCCCTTGGAGCGGGGAGGAAATTTTCGAATACCGGTCCTCGCCGTATGCAATCTTGCCCGACAGACCCAGGTCCTGTTGAAGTCCGCTATAGTCCACGACGCCCGTTTCCACGCGCGGCGCGGAGTCGTGCGGAACTGCGGCGGTCTTGCCGTGAGGCGGCGTCGCGGCATCCGAGTTCGCCGGCTGGTCACCCTTGCCGCAGGCCGTCACTCCTAAGAGGGCGACGGCCAACAGCGGAGCGACATACCGGTGACGAGTCGTCATCATGAAGCGATCTCTTGGCCTACCGCCGATTCGAGTTGGAGCACATTGCGCTGATAGTTGAACAACGCTTCGATGTAATTTTGTTGGATCGTCCGTGAGGTCCGGGCGGCATCGAGCAGATCGAGAATGGTGGCGCCTCCGCGTTCATACGCCCGTTCGACGATCGTGAAGGTGGCGCGCGCATCGTCCAGCACTCCGCCTACGTAGGCTTCCACCAACCGCCGGCTGTGCATAAGATTCCGGTAAGCGACTTCTACTTCATTTTCGACCACATTGAGGGCCTTATTCAAGTCGGCCTCGGCGGTCTGCACCGCCACTTCCGCCTGCCGGATGCCGCCTTGATTCCGATTGAACAGCGGAAGCGGCATGCCGAAATTGAGCGCCCACTGCTGCGGGTTGTCCGGACCTTGGGCCCCTTGAACGGCGTATCCCGTGCCCACCGTCAAGTCCGGCACGCGGTAAGCCTTGGCGAGCCGCAGGTCGGCTTCCCGTTGAGACTGGGTAAAGCGTTTCGACCGCACGTCCGGCCGCACATCGATCGCGACGACCCGCAATTTTCCGATCTCAGGGTCGATGCGTTTGAACTCCAAATCCGTGGTCAACTCCAGCGTCGTCGCGGGCGAGAGGCGCAAAAGTTGGCGCAGATCCCCACGGGCCGTTTCGGCTTCCTGCAAGGATTGAATGACCTGCGAATGAAAATCGACCGTCTGCAGCCGAATCCGAATCAGGTCGACTTCCGCGATATAGCCTTTCTTGAACCGAATGGAATTGATGTCGAGAATCCGTGAAAAGCGGTCGCGGTTTTCCTCGGCCAACGCCAGCCGGCGCTGCGCCAACTGCACGCGGTAATAACTGTCCTTGACGGTAAAACCGAGTTGACGCACTGCGTCCTCAAACGCCGCCTCAGCGGACTGCGCCCCGAATCCCGCGCTTTCGATGCGATACCCACGCTTGCCGGCTAGTTCGAATAACTGCTGGACCTGGGTAAAAATTTGCCCGCTGTTCCCCGCCGTATGGCCCTGGGTAAACGAGGCCAGGTTGCCGATCGACATCGTCGGATTCGGAAAGAGCCTCGCGGTGATTTGTTGTCCCTTGCTGTATTCGATGCCGTATTTCGCGATGAGGATGTCGAGATTCTGCTGCAGGAACAAGGCCAGTGCGTCGGTGAGGCTGAGACGGATCGAGGCCGGAGTCCGCTGTTCAGCGACCGGAGGACCCGGCGGCGTGGCTGACCAGACGTGGATGGATGAGAAGAGGACCAGACCGGCGAGCGCCCCAACCCATCGCCTATCTTGCCAAAACACGTATGGTTCCTCGCAGACGACCAGTGCGCGCCAAGGCGATCATGGAACCTCTTTCACCATCTTAGGACAGCGGACAGCTGCATTATACAGTGTCCTACATATGTTGCAAATAATCCGAGGATAAATCAGCGGTTAGCCATACCCCGCTCTCTGAGAACGGAATCCATTGGGGGGCGACTGGATGGAGCAGAGGAAGACAGCGGAGCTTCAAGTGGCAACTACAGATCCACCCCAGGCCTGGAAGTGGAGGCACGCAGCTGTTTGCGCACCCGTACTTGTTGCTGATGCTTGCGCAACATTTGCTGGCGGATGGCGTTCCGGTCTTCAGCGACGATCCGGACCAAGCGATCGACGTCCTCCGCGTGGTCGCGAACCAACTCGGAGAGCTTTGCCATTTGTGATTCAAGGTGCTCCAAACGCCAACGGAGCCCTTCCTCATCCTCCTCAGAAGACCTTTTCTTGGAAGGCGAGACGCCTTTTTTCGACAAGGACGACA
>DATELB010000268.1:0-4050 GCA_035277085.1 Nitrospira sp.
GGTTGGCAGACATCACACTGACACAAGTCGCGAAGCAGCTTGTAGGAATAGATGCCGGTGTCATGGCCGTCGCTCCATTTGAACTGCAACGCATACCGTCCGACAGGCTCAATGTCCTGCAGCATTATCAGCATCGGCACATCGTCGTTGCGTATCTTCCGTACGCCGGTCCATTCGTCGACACAGGCCGCGCAGGGGCAATGCAATCGAAGGTGCCGCACAGGATAGACCCCGTGATGCCCGTCGCTCCACTCGATGCCGAGGACACCCTTATCGAGCCACGACAGATCCTTTGGTTCCAGCTGGGTGTCGGTCATATGCAGTCGTTTCACTTGGCCGATGATCACACCGATGCTGTCAAAAAATCGACCGGAGGAATGCGTTTGCCGGCCACGACGGTCACATAACTGTCGATGGCATCCTCCACTTCCCATCGGACCTGGCCGGCGGCCTTCAGCCGGGTGACCATCTCCGGCGCCAGACATAAGGCCTGCTGCAAGAAGGCCAGGCTGCCGCGAGATAATGGCAGGCATGGTACCCGCTGGCGGGCCGCACAAGCTGCGCACACCAGTCCGCCTGAGGCAGGAGAAAACTGCGGTTCCTGAATCACTTTTGTTTTGCCGCACCCCGCACAATGATCGGTCTGGGGGCGAAACCCAGTCAACCCCAGGAGCCGAATCTGAAACAGCAGGGCCGTGAGCGCTGAATCATCGCTCGCCACCAACGAGCGAAGCCCTTGCTCCAATGTGTCGAAGAGATGTGGATCCGGATCGCCGTCAGGCGTCACAGCGCCGACGACATTGGCCATGCGGGCGGCCGCGGCCATCATCGTCAAATCCTCCCGAAATCTGAGAAACGGTTCGACCAAATCCACTTGCGACACCCGGTACAGCGTATCACCGGGCTTCTCGAAGAGATTCAAGTCGCAAAGCGTCAATGGTTCGAGCGCCGCAGCCATTCGGCTCTTCGGCCGCCTCGCTCCCCGAGCCACCGCTCGTATCTTGCCCAAATGCTTCGCATAGAAGGTCACGATGCGGTCGGCCTCGCCCCACTTGCGGCTTTTCAGCGTAATGGCCGGAGTCTTCACCAGAGGCATTGCATCACCCAGCGAAAGGCGTCGGCAGAAACAAGGGAAATCTGCCGCAAGCCATTATCGGAGATATTCCATGAAGATGGTGGCCAGCGTGAGATAGATCGTAATCCCGGTAATATCGTTCGCCGTCGTGACAAAAGGTCCGGCGGCCACGGCAGGATCGACGCCGACTCGCTTCAGGATGATCGGCATGAAGGTCGCCATACTGGTGGATACAAGAAATGCAGTGATAAGGGAGGCGCCGACGACCACACCCAGGAAGCCTTGATGCCAAATCCATCCGACCAGTGAGAGTATCATCCCGCAGGCCACTCCCATCAGGAGCCCGATTTTGACCTCCCGGAAAAACACCGTCCATACGTCTGTCACTTCGACGGAGCCTGTCGCGAGTCCACGGATGATGAGGGTGGACGACTGAAGCCCGACGTTGCCGCCCATCGCCGCAATCACGGGGATGAAGCTCACGATGGCGACGACTTCTTGAATCGTATAGCGAAATTCCCAAAGGATGGCGCCGGAGAGCAAACTGCCCACGAGGTTGGTAAACAGCCATGGCAACCGCACTTTCGCTGCGGCAAGGCTCGAGGACTTTGAAACCGCCTCCTCCTCCACGGCGCCGGCCATTTTCAACATGTCTTCGGTCGCTTCTTCGCGGATCACGTCGACGACGTCGTCCACGGTAATAATGCCGACCAACACCCCTTCCTTGTCGACCACGGGAATCGCGAGAAGATTGTAGCTCGCCACCTGACGCGCAACCTCTTCCTGGTCCATGTCCACGCTGACACTAATGACCTCGCGCGTGGCAATGTTCTTCAAGGGCGTCGCGGGAGGCACCGTCAAAAGCTGCCGCAAGGACAATACGCCGACCAGATGATCGTTCTTGTCGGTGACATAAATGTAGAACACCATCTCGGCGTCGGTCGCCTGCTGGAGACGCCTAATGGCATCCTGCGCCGTCGCATCCTCGGAGAGGGCAAAAAACTCCGTCGTCATGATGCCGCCGGCCGTATCCTTCGGATACTTCAGAATGTCGGCGACTTCCGTCGAGTCCTCCGTGCGCATTAACGACAGAATTTCCTTCGCGCGCTCCTCGGGCAACACACCCAGAATGTATGCGACGTCGTCCGGCGCGAGGTCCTTGATCAGCCACGCAATATCGGACTGAAGCAGGTCGGAAAGTACGTGCGTGATGCTGTCCGTATTGAGCTCCGACAGGACTTGCCCGCGCTTGGATTCCCCGCGCACGAGTTCGAAGACCTCCCGTTTCTCTTTGGGAGAGGAGAGATGGACGATGATCTTGGCGATATCCGCGGGATGCATCCGGCCGAGCATTTTGGCCAGATTGGTAATCGCGCCACGCCGCAACAGGCGTTGGACCGACAACAAGACGATGTCGGATTTGGTTTGCCCCCGCTCGCCTTGATCCTTCAAGGCGTCGCGCAGACCATCCTTCTCGCTTGGCCGCGGTTTCGTCTCGAGGGGACGGACGTCGGGAACTTTTTCGATCGGCTGCATGACCTGCCTACTAATATCCCAGTTCGACGAGCGCATGCTCGTCTTCACGCCACGCTTCGCGCACCTTCACCCATAACTTTAAAAACACCTTCATGTCGAACAGGCGCTCCATTTCGACCCGTGCTTCAGTACCGACCGTTTTTAGCCGTTCTCCCTGCTTTCCGATGACGATGGCTTTATGGGACTCCCGCTCGACGAGGACTGACGCGGCGATACGGGCAAGCCGGCCTTCCTCGATGAACTCGTCGATCTCAACCGCCAGTGAATAGGGTATCTCTTCATGCGTCTGGCGCAAAAGCTTTTCTCGGATGATCTCCGCTGCCAACGTGCGCATCGATTGGTCTGTGACGGTGTCGTCGTCGTAGGCCCCTTCTCCTTCGGGCAGGTGGGGGACCGTGACAGCCAGCAGCCGCTGAACGTTGTCCCCGGTCTGCGCCGAAACCGGCACGACCTCGGTCCACGAAAACATCCTGGCATAGGCCTCGATGACGGGAAGCAGCTTCATCTTGTTCACCAGATCCACCTTGTTCAGGACGAGGATGACGGGGCGCACGCGCTTCTTGAGCGCGGCCTTAACATGATCGACAACGAGCAGATCCCCGGGTCCCGGTAAACTCGTCGCATCCATCAGCACAAACAACAAATCGGCTTCCTCGATCGTCTCAACGGCCGTGCGGACCATCCGGCGATTCAAGAGATGCTGCGGCTTGTGCAGACCCGGTGTATCGAGCAACGCAATCTGCGCCCCCGGTGCATGCACGACGCCAAGAATCCTCGTTCGGGTCGTCTGCGGCTTTTCCGAGACAATGGCGATCTTCTCGTTCAAAAGACGATTCAACAATGTGGATTTGCCCACGTTGGACCGTCCCACGATTGCTACCGTACCGAACTTCATGGACGCGCTCGCTGCTCCGGTCCTTCGGGAACCACGTGGTACACCGTTTCGCCCTTGCGGACGTAGCCAAGCCGCTCCCGGGCCAACTGTTCGATCCGGCCCGGATCGTGCTCGAGCCGGTCGATGTCGCCCCTCAAGCCCGCGGTGGTCCGCTGTAGCTCCCGGATCTCGTGGTCAAGCTGCCGGGCGTGATCCCGCATCGCAAAATAACGCGGAAGACCCATCTCACCGAAGAAGAGCGCCAGGAGCAACAGCAGGCACATACCGGCGGCCACGTACTGGCCCCCGGTCGTCCAACGCCGCTGCCAATCCAGCCATTCCCTGCCTCGATTCCGCTTAACGAGCATATAACGTTCGCACCCTCCACCCTGCGCACGCCGAGACGTGCGCTTTTCCCAAGCTCACCCGCCCAGCCCACCGATTGCTGCGCAATCGTTTACCCGGACGCGTCGTTTCCCTTACAGGCCGCGGTACTTGTTCGTGATCGGCATTCGGCGATCTTTGCCGAGGCCGCGATGCGTGATCTTGATGCCGACCGGCGCCT
>DATELB010000269.1:0-2538 GCA_035277085.1 Nitrospira sp.
ACCCTCTCCTCGGCTTTGAGAATCTTTCCTTCGATCGTCTCCCATTCTTGCCGCTCTTTGTACGACAGCCCTTTCTTTTTCGGAGACGGCGCCCCCTCGCCTTTTGCTCTCGCCTGCCGTTCACGCTGCTCGTTCTCGCCCCTTCGGGGTTGCTCGCCCCTTCGGGGTTGCCCGCTCTTCCGGGATTGCGCGGCCTCCCATTGCGCATAATCGGCAAACCACTCGGCCTGGCCGGCGCCGTCCAGCGCGAGCAGTTTTGTCGACACACGGTCGAGCAGCCACCGGTCGTGGGTGACGAAAACCAATCCGCCGGTGAATTCCATCAGACTGTCTTCCAGGACGTCCAGCGTCGGAATATCGAGATCGTTGGTGGGCTCGTCGAGAATCAGCAGCTCGGCCGGTTGCAGCATCAGCTGTGCGATGAGCAGGCGCGCCTGCTCTCCACCTGACAGGCGCGAGACCGGCAAATCGAGTTGTTCCGGCCGAAAGAGAAAGCGCTTGGCCCATGACATCAGATGGACGGCCCTGTCTTGATAGATGACCGTATCGCCGCCGGAGGGGGCGAGCGCTCGCCGCAACGTTGCCTGCTGATCCAGTGACTCACGATGTTGCTCGAATGCGACGACTCGCAGCCGGTCAGCCCGCGTGATCGTCCCGGCGTCCGGTTTCAGCGCGCCGGCCAGCACTTTGAGGAGCGTCGACTTCCCACTTCCGTTCGGTCCCAAGAGGCCGATACGATCCGCTGGACCAATGCGCAGGTCGAGGTGTCGGAACAGCAGGCGCCCGCCGATCGATGTCGACAGGCCCGTGGTGACCAGCAGTTGCTTCGATTTCCGGCCCGAGGCGGTGAAGTCGATAGCGGCCGATGCCGAGGACTGTCTGGATTCGACCTCGTCCAACTCCTCGATCATCCGTCCGGCGGCATCGATCCGCGCCTTGGCTTTCGTGGTTCGCGCCTTGGGTCCCCGGCGCAGCCATTCCACCTCGCGCCGCACGCGGTTCGCGAGGGATGCCTGGTACTCCGCCTGCGCCTGCAGCGCAGCGTCCCGCTGCTCGAGAAAGTCGCTATAGCGGCCAGTGACCTGAAACATGCCGTCGGGATAGCTGCGGTTCAATTCCCAGATGCGGGTCGCCACGGACTCCAGAAATCGACGATCATGACTGATGACGAGAAAGGCATGGGGTTCGGATTTCAAGAGGGTTTCCAGCCAGAGAATCCCTTCGACATCCAAATGGTTCGTCGGCTCATCCAGCAAGAGCATGTCGGGTTCGAGCATCAGCGCCCTGGCAATCGCCAGCCGTTTCTTCCAGCCGCCCGAAAGCGTTCCGACCGGTTGATCGGCGCGACTAAATTTGCCAAGGCTGAGCGCCATCGCGATTCGCCCGCCTTCCTCATGCGGATCGAGCCCTTCATCGAGTAGAACCTGCGCCAGCAGGCCTTCGACCGTCTGCTCCTCTGCGAACACGGGGTCCTGCGGCACGTACGCAACCCGGGTGTGCCGCCGGACGGATCTGGTCCCGCTGTCAGGCGCTTCAACCCCGGCTAAAATCTTGAGGAGTGTCGACTTTCCTGACCCGTTGGGTCCGATCAACCCGACATGATCTCCTTCACTGATGTTCAGCGATAGATCGCGGAAGAGAGGTTTCACCCCGAAACTCTTGCTGATCGACTCGCAACTGAGCAGTACAGACGGCGGCATGACTTGGCAGTGTACCCGATCCCCGCTGCGGAACGGTAGTTGTCTTGATCCGGCAATCAAGAAGATATCTTCGCATCGCAAGGAGGACACGGACCATACGGCGTTTGGAAGAGATGCTGCACCCGCGGACGCCGACGCGTCAGCAGATCGAGGACGCCCGCGGGGGACGGAGAGTTTAGCGAACCGGTTCGACGGTGGTAGGCGGCCGCAGAGGTTTTCTCTGGTTTTCGCGGTCTTCGTCAATTAACTTCAACGCGTCCAGTTGGGATTCTAAGTCATGAATGCGCTTGTCTTGCTCCTCGATACGCTTGTCTCGCTCCTGAATTTGCTTCTGAAGAGATTGCACCCTTCCCGACATCTCGGAATCGTTCTTATGTTCCACCTTGGTGGCCGGAGTCACTCCACATGCGGTGAGAGCGGAACACGCTAGTACCGCGCCCATTATCCTGCGAATACTTTGTAACACGGACAAATTCATACTTGTACCACGCTTGTGACAGGCTGATCACAGTATACCAGCAAAATGTTTCGCGGCACGTTGGGGAAAAGAAGAATAATTCACATTTTGCCATTGTTGTGAGACGCTTCCTCAGACATGAAAAGAGCCGTCATTCTGATCAGTATTGCGCTCACCGCCTGTTCTGCAACAGTTCCTGCGACCATGAGGATCGAACACAATCACATCCTGCGAGGATCTGCGAGCGGGAAGGTAGGGAGGGATGCGGTGATTTCCGTGAAAAGTATCGACGGTCTGTCGTGCACGGGGAAGATGTTTATTCCTGTCATCGAGACGACGACCGAAGGCACGATCCAATGTAACGACAAGCGGAAAGGAAAT
>DATELB010000270.1:0-4540 GCA_035277085.1 Nitrospira sp.
GGTTTCGTGCTCTTGCGCAGCGCGGCGAGTTTACTCGGCGGCGTGGCGTTCTCGTTCGTGTGGCATCCGTCTGGAATGATCGGGAGGCGGACGAGGGAACTGATACCGTATCTCGTCACCTGCGGGACAGTCGGCTTTGGATTGTTCGTCGTCGCCGCTCCTGACCATCTGCCGCGATTCACCACGCAGGACCACTTTGCGCCCGCTGCGCTCGCCGTCAATGGGATCGCCGCCGTCTTGTTCCTCGCCGGTGCGGCGGGGTTTTGGCTCGAAGCCGGCCGGACCGGCAGGGCGGAACACCAGCTGCTCGCGACGCTGGGACTGCTCTTCGGATTGGCCGAAGTGATGTTCCTATTTTCCGCACCCTGGGACAGTGCCTGGTGGGTGTGGCATCTCGTTCGGCTCACCGCGTACGTGCTCGCGTTGATCTATGTGAGCCGTGGGTACGTGCGGATGGTGGGCGACACCAGGGCAGCGCTGGCGGAAACCAGGCGTTCGAGCCGGCGTCTAGCCTCGGAATACGCGGTAACCAGGATCCTGGCCGAGTCGACCACCATCAAAGATGCGTCGCACGGCGTGCTGCGTGTGGTGGGGGAGACGCTCGGCTGGGAGATCGGCATGTTCTGGGGGCTGGAACCCGAGGACAATGTGCTCAGATTTATCGACCTCTGGCATGTGCCAGGCACGGAGGCCGCTGAATTTATCTGGGATAGCAAAGACCGGATCTTCAAACGCGGGGAGGGGCTCGTCGGCCGTGTCTGGGAGACGGGGAAGTCAATCTGGATTTCGGACGTCTGTGCCGATCCCGCGTTCCGCCGTGCCGACATTGCGGCGCGGGCCGGCTTGCATGGCGCCTTTGCGTTTCCCGTGAGCAAGGGGGAGCGGTTGTACGGCGTGATTGAGTGTTTCAGCCGCACGAGTCATGAGCCGGATCGTGAGGTCCTCGAGATGATGGCGGATCTCGGGATCAAAGTCGGGCTGTTCGTCGACCGCAAATGGACGGAAGCGGAGCTCCGGCGCACCGAAGCCCGCCTTGTCGAGGAGCAACGGCTCGGTGAAGTGGCGCGGGTGTTGGGAGACATCGGGCATGACCTCAAAAATCTGCTCATGCCCATCACGGGCGGGGCAGAACTGCTCGAAGAGGAACTGAGCGAATGTTTTAGCGGATTGCCGGAGCCGGCATCGGCGGCCGTTAAACCCACGCGAGAGAGGACCCATGAATTGACCGAGATGATCCGGCAAAACTCGCGGCGCATCCGCGACCGGGTCAAAGAGATCGCCGATTCGGTCAAAGGCCTGACGCGCCCTCCGCAGTTTGCGCCCTGCCGCCTGGCCGACGTCGTGTTGAACGTCTACCAGACCCTCCGCATCCTGGCCGACGAACGTCAGGTGGCGCTCCGTACCGAAGCCCTCGAGACGCTACCCGTCATTCGAGCCGACGAGAGCCGGCTCTTCAATGCGATCTACAATCTCGTGAACAACGCCATTCCTGAAGTCCCATCGGGCGGATCGGTCACGGTTCGCGGGCGGCGGGACCAATCAGGCAAGCATGTGGTGCTGTCGGTGATCGATACAGGCAAGGGCATGTCACCGGAAGTCCGTGACAGTCTTTTCTCGTACAAGGCAATGAGCCGGAAAGTTGGGGGCACGGGACTCGGCACGAAGATTGTGAAAGACGTCGTGGATGCCCACGGAGGGACGATCACGGTCGAGAGCACAGAAGGGAAGGGGACGGCGTTCCATATCACGCTCTCGATCGACGGGCCGGCCTCTAAAGGTCAAAGTTAAATTCGCGGGTCCTGTCCTCGACCAGCC
This sequence comes from Nitrospira sp., assembly GCA_035277085.1. Taxonomy (GTDB): domain Bacteria; phylum Nitrospirota; class Nitrospiria; order Nitrospirales; family Nitrospiraceae; genus Nitrospira_C. Next base: position 1,816 of record DATELB010000270.1, read on the forward strand.
CGGCCGGCTTCGTACCCCGCCCGGTGTGGGGCCCCGCTGCAGGCGGGCCAGGCGCCCAGGTCGACGCCACCCGCAACTGACAGCCTTTTAAGCAAACGCGAGGAGCATTGATACGCCGGAGCAGTCTTGATCAGCATGATTGGAACGCTTAAGGAGTGGAACGAGCGAGCTTGGAAGGATCATTTGCGTGCTCTCGATCGACGGGCCGGCGTCGAAGGATCAAAGTTAAACTGCGGCGGGAAAAGAGCCTGTCCCCTTTTTTCCCTTCGAGATTGCGATTGAGGATCAGGCTAATAATCTGACCTGCGCTTTCCTCAGTCGCCGCTCGAGGGCAGATTTCCTGGAGCCGCGTTTGCCGGCCCGCCGCCAGCTCCCTTTAAAGGGCCAATGCCGGGGCTTCATGTCCGAGAGGATCCGTTCGATCAGACTGGCATGTCTAAACATGTTTATTGTGACTCCCATCTACCGGGCTTTGGCGTCCCAATAAATATCCTTGCATCGGACGTACCTGTGAACGGAAATAAAAAAAACTCCGAGAATAGGGGAATTCGTGCGATATGAAATGTCACGCACTGTGATGGATGGATCCGATGTGATCCACACTGCATTGGAAGTGATGCGGTAGCGGATGCTCGCCCCTTCCGGTCATAGTCGCGGTACGCAAGGCATCCCTCCTGACGAGAGGATCAGCAAGCTTGGAAGGACCATTTATATATGAAAGCTTCCGCTCGGCATCGCTCCCTTTCTCGGCCTAACGCTTGCAACGGAATCGGTGTAACCGTTTTCTCTTTCGACCGACTACTTATGAATGGTTTGTGACCGAAAATTTTACGGTCTTTTAACGTGGGGGGCAGTCCTCGCACGGAGAGCAACAGAGTACGATCAAGTCGGTGGTTCACGGCACTAACCATGATGAGGTTCAACGTGGTCATTCATACGCTCAAGCTGCTGGCCGTCGCCGTGGTATTGTTGGCGGCCGTGCTCGGGATCGATAGCCCGGCTAGGGCCGAATCCTTGACCGTTGGCGCTCCTCCCACCTTGAAAGCCGCCTTCAACGAAATCGTGCCGATGTTCGAGCGCGAATACGGTGTGCCCGTCAATGTGGTGTACGCGCCGTCAAAGACGCTGCTTCGGCAAGTGGAGAAGGGCGCTGCTATCGATGTCTTCTTGTCGGCGGGAGTCGAAGAAGTCGAGTATCTCTACAAAAAAGGCCGCACCGTCAACGGCCGGCCTCGGGTCTTCGCGCAGACCTCCCTCGTGCTCGTGATGTCTGCGGAGTCTACCGCCACATTGGTTTCATTTCGGGACGCGCTCGCCGATCACAGCACCCGCATTGCCCTCGGAAATCCTGAGACGTCCTACCTGGGAGAGGTCAGCGTTCGCGAGCTGGCCAAGCTGAATCCGACGTATACCAGACGGGCACATCTTCTCTACGGTTCTCATAGCGAAGCGATCCTGGATCTCATCACCACCGGCAAGGCCGACGTGGGGCTCGTGTATCGCGCCAACTTGATCAACAGCGGGGATGTCCGCATCAGCGATGAACTTCCCATTGGACGAGATGTCTCCATTCAATTCGGGCAAGCCGTCGTGTCGAATTGCCGCCCCTCGATGCACAGCGTCGCAGAACAGTTCTCCGATTTCTTGATGCAGCATCGGATCCAGATGCTGTTTGTGGAACACGGCTTTGACCTGCCACGCCTGGGACGAGCGTCGATCAAAAACGTCTCGAAATAAATAAATGTCAGTGTCTCGGGATTGCGGCGGTCACGCTGAGAGAGCCGAGGAGGCCGCGGCTAAAAGAGTGAGAGTGAGCTTGAGCGTTCCTTGACCTTCCTTAGACTGTTCAGCTGCAACGCTTGGCAAAAGCCGGAGCCGTCGGGCAGGCGGGTGAAGCGGTTAATATCGAGGGCTTGATACCGGCGCTGCACGCCGTCGATGCACGTCGTGAACGTGTCTTCGTCGTGACTGGTGTCAGAGACGAAGGCGTCGAGCAGCTCGCGTTTCAGCGGCAGGCGTCTGGTCTCGAGCCATGCGAGATCCTCTTCGAGATGGGCCTTCTGCGACACCGTGGTGAAGTTGAGAATTTTCCCAATCCATGGAACGTCCTGCAGCAAACCGGCGACGCTCTGCATGGCGCCTTTCGGCGCCTTGGCCAATTTCAGGTCGGCGCTGGCTTCCATGATCTTTTCATCGGCCACCCGTAACGCCAGCGGCTCCAAGACGTAGTCTGTGAAGTCTCCAACGGACGCGTGGGCCGGCGGCGCCTGAACTGCCGCCGGTACCGATGTTCGCGAATGCCCGCAGGAAGCCAACGCCCCACAGAGGAGAATAAAACAACCTATCTGAATCCTGTTCATCTCGATTGCCGTCCCAAGCCTTTTGTAGAGAACGCGTGAGCATAGAGGAAAACAGGCGAGCATGCCGACTGGTGGCCACCCTAGCTTTTCTTTTCGCTGTTTTTTGTTAACGTCGGGCGCTCTTCGACGTGAACGCGTCGGTATAAGAACAGCGGCCCTAAAATGGAGGCGGCATGCTCTCTCTGAGACAATTCCTCGTGGCTGTGATCAACGTGTTTGTACTGCTCGCCATCGTCAACGATGCGGATGCAAGAAAACGAACCGACGGCCGGATGTTTACGCCCGATCAACTCTACGGATATTGCACTGAATACGGAGGGCAGTACTGGCCTCCCGGACTTGGAGGGGCATACGCGTGTGTCCTG
>DATELB010000271.1:0-12157 GCA_035277085.1 Nitrospira sp.
TTTGCTATTTTCAAACCATTCAACGGAACCGACGGAAGGAGGGTGTTCACGAGTGATGAGACATCTTGCTGCGGCGCTCGCCGCCACTCTTCTTTTAAACGGATGCTTTGCCAAGATCCATGAACTCCCCTCCCAACCTCCCGATGCCGAGGCCCTGTTTGCGCCCCTGCCCGATCAGGATTTCATGGTGGGCCTGGCCGTGTCAGGCGGCGGAAGCCGCGCCGCGACCTTCGCGGCCGGAGCCTTGGAAGCCCTGGCCGAAATTCCGGTGCGTCTCGGCGACGAAACACGCAGCGTGCTGGAAACCGTCAGCTACATGTCGAGCGTCTCCGGCGGGAGTCTCGCCACAGCCTATTACGTAACGAAAAAACCGCCTAAATCCGAGCCGGTGCTCAGCGGCAACGGGCTTTCCCCGCGGTACCAAGCATTCTTCTCCGCCTACAAAACGGCAATGCAGTCCAATTTCCAGCGGAGCGCCGTGTTGCGCCAATTCGCGTTCTTTCGCGCTCTGAATCCGACAAAGCTCGCCTATTCGCTCTCCGAGGTCTGGGACAACGAGTTTCTCGGCGACATGACCTTCGCCCATCTTTATGAACGGGAACAGCGGGGCGACATCCCTCGGGTGATCTTGAACGGCACGGTGTACAACTCCGGCCGGCGCTTTGCCTTCACGACGTTGCCGGCTTCCGACTTCGACTACGACTTCATCGGTCTGCTGACGAAGACACTGAAACAGCCCGACCGCCCGGTGCCCGTCACGCCCGAGGGCTTGGCCATCATTCAAAAAGGGCTGGAAAAAGCCAGCCGTCAGTTCTTACCGCTGACGTTCGAGCGGGTCGGAGCCGACTACCGGAACCTGCCGCTCTCCCTGGCGGTCGCCACGTCCGCGTCGTTTCCGCCGGTCGTCGGCCCGGTGACGTATCAAGTGGCCGGCAGGCCGACCTATCTGCATATCGGCGACGGCGGACTGTTCGACAACCTCGGCACCGAATCTCTCACGACCTTGTTCTTGAAGAAGATCCCTCAGGGCTCGTCGAAGAGCGGCCTGATCATCGTCATCGATACGTCCTTTCCGTTCGATGCGGGCGGGCCCGAACTCGACAAGAGCGAAAAAGGATTTGAGGTGTTCCGCGACGACCCTTCGCGCATCGTCGGCATCATGGAGGAGCGCGCCAACACCTACCAAACGCTGCTCTGGCACAGCCTCCGGACGGAGGGTGTCGTGCTCCCGGATTTTGCGCATCTCCGGATCGAGGTGCTCAAACACGTGGACGCCGAATGGACCGGTTATGACGACCTTCCTCAGGCGTGCCGCAAGGATTTCCCGGCGGATGTCACGCCTGCGCAGATCAAGCAGGCTGTGAGTGAAATTCCGACGCTGTTCAAGATCAAAACTCCCTGTCATGGGGCCTTGCTGCAGAAGGCGGCACGCAAGGTTGTCGAACAGCACCGGCCGCGGATCGCGAGTTTTATCGAGGCGCACCTTCGGAAGCCATAGCATGACCGATCCGGCGAAGAAGGGTCCGTTTAAACTCTCCTCAGTGCTGGAAGCAGAATATGTGGCGCTTCACGGCCGCCTCCCTCACGCGACGACGTCCGCCGAAACTGATCCGCTCCCTGCGCTGTACCGACACATCCATAATCTGCCAAAAAAGCGAACCGCCCTGTGTCTCTCCGGCGGCGGGATCAGAAGCGCAACCTTTGCCTTGGGTGTCCTGCAAGGGTTGGCGCGGCTTTCCCTGCTAAAGCAATTCGACTATCTTTCGACCGTGTCGGGCGGCGGCTACATCGGCAGCTGGCTGAGCGCTTGGATCCACCGCCACCCGGATGGCCTCGCAGGTGTCTCGGAGGAACTCCGGCGTCCGCCTTCCAAAGCACTGGATCCGGAGCCAGAACCGGTGCAGTGGTTGCGCCGGTACAGTAACTATCTCACTCCGAGGCTCGGATTGATGTCGGTGGACAGCTGGACCCTCTTCGGCACCTACCTGCGAAACCTGACCCTCAACTGGCTCGTCTTCGTACCGATGCTTGCGCTGGTTTTGGCGGCTCCCCGGCTGATGGTCTCAATGTTTCAGTGGGCGCCCGCTAATCCGCGTGCGGCCGCTCATGGCCTTCTGGCGGCTGGCCTGCTCTTCGGTCTCGCGACGTTGACGCATCTGCACGTCTTTCGGCCAAGCCTCGATTGGCTGCGCTCGCACCGCATTTGGAAACGATTTGAGCGGCAACAGGGATTTCTCATCGGCGGCCTGACCCCCTTGCTGCTGACGGCACTGCTGCTGACCACCGCCTATGCCTGGTATCGCAATGGCGGCGGTCGTCTCGATGAGCTCACCGTCTTGGGCCTCGATAGCCGCGGCACGTTTGTCCTGGCCGGCGCGGTGATGCATGGCATCGGCTGGGTGACGGCTGCCGTGCTGTTGAGGCGCTGGCAACGTGTGACCCGATGGACGGCGGTCGAATTGCTCGTCATCCTCTGGTCCGGCGCCCTGGGCGGTCTTCTCCTATGGTCCGTACTGGCAGAGACGCCTTCAGACATTCCTGTCAGTGCATTTCCCGAATGGTACGCCGTCTTTTCGCTCGCGGGTTTCCTCACCATGTTTTTGCTCACGGCCACCATCTTCGTCGGTGTCGCGAGCCGATACACGGACGACCATGACCGTGAATGGTGGGGACGAGCCGGGGCTTGGGTCCTCATCGCCAGCGTCTCCTGGACAGGGCTTAGTGCGCTGGTCGTCTTCGGTCCCGGCCTCCTGTCCTACACGCCCGGGCTCATCACTTCCGTGGGGGGATTGTCGGGAATCATCTCTCTGTTGCTCGGGTTCAGCTCGAGAACGACGGCGACAGGCAAGGCCAAGCGAACCATGATGGATGTTATTCTCGACCGCGCCGTCCGATTGGCCGCTCCTGTGTTCATTGTCTGCCTGCTCGTTCTGATTACGCTGATCACAAGCCTGCTCATGAATGCGGTGGGCAATCTCCACGGCGGCGCCTGGGAGGGCTCCGCCTTAGGGCTGAGAATGCCCCCCGATGAGTGGGGACATGCCATCGTGCTTCACAACAGTCCTCCGTGGCTGGTGCTTGAATTGGCGGTCGTCTTGGTCGCCCTGGCAGGAGCCATGTCGCTGGTCATTAACATCAACAAGTTTTCGCTGCACTCCATTTATCGAAATCGCCTGATCCGGGCCTATTTGGGAGCCTCCCACGAGGACCGCCAACCGAACCTGTTCACGGACTTCGATCCCGATGACAACATCGAGTTGCATGAGCTCGCGAGGAATGGTCAGGCGATCCGAAAGCCCTTCCACATCCTCAACATCGCCATCAATCTGGTGCGGACGGAAAATCTGGCCTGGCAGCAGAGAAAGGCCCAGTCCTTTACGGCATCGCCGTTGTTTTGCGGCAGTTGGAATTTGGGATATCGGCGCTCTGAGGAGTATGGCGTCGCCGGACAACTCGCCAAGAAAAAGGCCATCTCGCTCGGCACCGCGTTGGCCATCTCCGGGGCGGCGGCCAGCCCCAACATGGGATACCACTCGGCGCCTCCGGTTACCTTTCTTCTGGCGTTCTTTAACGTCCGGCTTGGCTGGTGGCTGGGGAATCCCGGCGAGGCGGGGCGCAATACGTTCGACCGGTCCTGCCCGCGAATCGCTGTCCGTCCGATGCTCGCGGAAGCGTTTGGCTTGACGGATGCTGCAAATCCCTATGTCTATCTCTCAGATGGAGGCCATTTCGAGAATCTGGGCCTCTATGAGATGGTGCTGCGGCGTTGCCATTACATCGTCGTGAGCGACGGCAGCTGCGACAGCGACCGCTCGTTTACGGATTTGGGGAACGCCATCCGTAAGATCCGGATCGACCTCGGCATCGACATTGAGATCGAAACGGAACTCCTGGAACTCCAGGGCGGGGACCGGATCAGCCGCGCGCATTTCGCATTAGGCTTGATCCGCTACGACCGTGTCGATCATGGAGCGTCGGCCGGGCTGTTGATCTACTTGAAGCCGTCGTTGACCGGAAATGAACCGGCCGACGTGACCGAATATGCCAGCTGTCATGAAGAATTCCCGCATGAACCGACCGCCGATCAGTTTTTTGACGAATCGCAGTTCGAATCATACCGAACTCTCGGGTTTCACATCGCCGAAAAGGTCTTCACGCGTCCCATTACCAACCCGACCGGGGAAGCCGAACAGATGTTCGAACGGTTCCGGTCAGTGCAATCCGGCAAGGATTCGACCGCCGGATAATGCCTTGGCAGGGTTGCCAGGCTAACTTTCCAATAGCGGTCAAATGCAGTCCAAAAAACACTTCCCTTGCAATAACTCTCATCTATTGATTGTCTTGGATTTCTGTTCCACCGTCTACCCTGTGCCAATAACAAATATTTTTGAGAATAGCACCCAAATCACATGCTTAAGTCATTGACCGTGAATCAGACTTTTTTTCTCTCGGTAGTGCTGCTGATTTCTTTAGTCGGGATGCGTCAGAAGGTTAGCAACTGGCCCCTTATTCACAGAAATGCCGGATGTCGACCCCAACAAAGCGCTTATCCTCGTTTATTTCCCAAAATCGATTTATCAAGAGGTCACTCAAGGCGTTGTGGTGAACGGCAAATTAGAGAGGAGGTTAGACTACGGTGGCTACGTTGCCATTCTCTTGCCACCAGGCAGTGCAACCTTTGATCTGCTGGATGGAAGCTGGGGCGAAGACAAGGCTATTGTATTGCAGACCCTTCCCGCACGTGCCTATTTCATACGAGTAAAAGAGCGAGGTGGCTTCAAAGGAAGTACGTTTTCGCTCGAAGAAGTCGAAGAAGCGGAAGCCTTGCCTGAGATTAAACAGTGCCGTGCGATGGTATCCCCGAAAGAGGATGACTGCGCAGGCATAAAGGGAGGCCTGATACCATGTCAGCGCACACCACGGAGCTAATTGCCGAGCTTCTAACTAAAGCCAAAAGCAGTTGTTTTTGAACCCGCCAGCCACAGGCTCTAACTATCCAGCAGTTACCCGGTTACGCTCTGATGAATTGAAGTTGTTTTTTGGACTGCCCGGCCCTTTCGTTATGCAAGACTGCGAATCGGCAATTCCCTTCCTCAGTCCAAACCCTAGACAGGTTCATGACTGAAACCCGGCTTTAACCTTCACAAAATCCCCACTTATTGTAGAATGGCTAGGGAAATCCCTAGTGGGCTGAATTGGCGCGGAGTATCGGTCTTGCGGAGGCTATATGCGACAGGCCCTGGCCTTGATTGGAATATCGGCTTTACTAGTGGGCTGCCCCGGCGGCGGGGATGGCGGAGGTGGCGGTAGCGAAACAGCGATGACTCAGGTTGGGGGAGTCGTCGTTGCCCCCAACGGACAAATGGCCAAGGCTGGACCACCCACCTTGTTTCGCTGGTTTGTATCCCTCTTTGGTCTCCCTGAAGAGGCTGTGGCCCTACCACAGGGCCTCTCTCCCGTTCCAAATGCGAGGGTGTTCTTAATTAACGTCGATAATACGGGGAGGCCGATTGGCGGGCCGCTTGCCATGGGTACCACAGATACCAACGGTGCCTTTGTCTTTAGCGTGTCGAGTGCTATGAATCTGTCTCCCACTGCATCGACACTCACGATTATTCAGGCGGCAGCGGGCAGCGCACCTGGACCTGTGCCGGTCGGATCACCTGGGGTTCTCAACATTCCTGCTGTTCAGCAGTTAATGCTGGTAGATCCGGCCGGAGAGCTTGGCACCCGCCGCATCGTCGCGGCGGGACTTTCAAACTTTTCAACAGCGGCCGGTACAGCTGCCGCCGCTGGTTATGTCGGACTCATCCAGGCATTCCTAGATCAAGCACCCAGCTTAGTCGGCGTGAACATTTCGACCACAATCACGAATATTCAGAATGATATCACCTTTCAAAATGAGATTTTGCCCGCGTTGGTCGATATCGAGCAATCCGCCCACGTAGATCAAAGTCTGTTTACGGGTACCTATAACCTGTTTGAGTACCATACCTATGCCGACACTCCCACGACTCCCTTCCATCGCACGACAGAACACGGTGATCTCACATTTGATCCCAAGAACGGAACCGTTCTTGTTAACAGTAACGAGTTTGGCGGCACTCTTCAGGAAACTTGCAGCACGATCTGTACTAGGACCTTTACCCTTCAATCTTTCATAGACCAATCGTTTGGTGACGAAGGACTTTTTTTTCGAACGGCGACGAACCGCCTAATCTTCAGCGCTCCTGGCAGCTTTTCGTTCTCAGCACATGCGAATCCCACAGGGACGGTCGCCATATTCGGGCTCTCGTCATCGGATGGGGAGCGAAGCATAGGTATCGCAGTCAAAAAGGGAACGAATATCTCTGGCGCCGACCTTGCTGCACCCTTTAACTACGTTGATTTCGGCTCAGTCCTCAATATAGCGAACGTTAACCAACCTTCTATTTCGGGGTCGAGTTGGACTGGAATTTTGCAGAGCCGATCTGGCACAGGGAGTGTCAGGTTCACTGGCTCAAATAGTCCTGTGGGAGTCAGCGCCGGCCCCACTGGTACAGACTCACCAATGAGCCAATTCGTTTCCTGTACACCATCGGGTGGTGGATGTGCGCTGAGCACATCGTTAGGATTCAATGGTACGGGGGTGAATGTGGCGCTTCCATTCACCATTGTTTCCGACGGGCGAATGGTTTTATCAGGGATCGGCGCCGGCGGGATGGCCTCGGATCGATCCCTGTACGCAGCCACGCAGACAGATCCACTTCACCCAGCCGATACTTTACTGTCGGTTGTGGTGAAGCAGCCAAACGGTATGACGCCTGCAAACTTAACTGGCATCTACCGCATCATCACGTTGGAGGACAATCTCCTCACAAATGGACAAGTAACGACTCGATTATTGACTGGTACTGCACAATTCGATGGCGTAAATAGTTCGGGCTTTACAACAGTGGCCAGTCAAATTGATCGGATAGAACAGTGCCCCAGTGGGACATGCAGCGTCGATACGATCATTACCGGGGCTTCTTCACCTGTATCTGAAACACGCATTTATGCTGTCACCGCCACGGGCCTTCTCTCATTTTCTGGGGGGAATATTCCCGTAGGCGGTTCGGTCTTGGGAGGGGTATCCCCTGATGCTTCCTTTTTTGTCGTTCAGACACAAGTAAACAACGTGGCTGGAACAAGTACACGGGCAATTACCCTCGGAACCAAGACGCCATGAATGGACGGATCATTCCGAAGTAGGTCCGAGATCTGGCGGCATTTCTTACGCAGACTATCGCGTTCCAAGCCATTGTGCTCGTTCTGTGCTCAAGCCCACCTCACTCCAGCCCCTTCCACCCAACTCCAGCCAAAGTTCGAGACTTCGCTAAATCTTGGCTAGAATTGGTCTGAGTACGTCTGAGTAGGTTGGAGTGGGATCACGGAAACGCTTTCCTAAACCGCGGGTCTTACGGAAAATTAGTCACATCTTTCACGGTGGGATAATCACGTCCAGGCAGGAGTCATCGAGCCGTCTGGCGCTCGCCAGTGCGGGGCCCACGTCAACGCAATCAATTTCACGGCTATGTTTGCCTTAATGGGCTTGACGGTCACCGCCTCCAGGTGTTCTTGCAGCGGGTCGCTGGCCGCAGCGAGAGCTTCGCTTTCCGTCTTGAATTGCGCTTCGAGGTCGGCCAGCTGCTGTTGCAGCGACGCCACATTTTCCTGAGCGAAGTTCACGTCCTGAGACTCCTTGAGCACCCGGCCGGCACCGCGGATGGCGGTCGTGGCGCGACCGATATTCGTGGCGCTGATGGCCTTTCTACCTAAAAAAGCGCCCAGAATGGATGCGCCCACGGAAATGGCGGCCTGCACTTGGCTCGACCTGGCCTCCGCCTGCTGTTTCTCTTTCTGTTGTTCCGCCCGCCGGACCTTCTCTTGCAATCCCGCGATCTTCGTAGCGTATTTCTGTCGGAGAGAGTCTGCGCCCTTGTCGCGCTCCTCCCGACCAGCTTGCTGCAAGCGGACACGAAAGTCTCTTTCCGACTCCCCGACCTTCGACACGTGGCCCGTAGCGGGGCTCTTGAACAATACGAGTTTTTGCGTCCGATACAACCATCCTGCGAAGTCTTTGTTCCACGTCTCATAGCTCTTAGCCCTTCCTGCAGCCGGCGGAAGCTGCAGGAAACCGGCCTCGCCCTCCGGCTTCTGCTCCAGATCGGTCACCGTTAGTTGCGTGGGTGCGGCAATGTCCCAGTCGATGACGACAGCGCTGTCCGCCATAGGTACGAGCATCGTCACCTCCTGTGTCGTGTCCATGCCGCTCTTCGCATCGGCAAAGCGGACCTGCGAAGAACCCAACAACATGGGCACATAGATCAGGTCGCTCCCTTTGGGTCTCATGCCCCGAAGCGGCAGAAAGTACTGGGGAACCTCCGGAGGAAGCATCGGACGCGCAGACGGAGCGGTCACTGGTACACGGTCATTGGTCAAACCGGATTGAGATTCAACGCCTGGCGTTTGACCCGTCCCCGCCGATTTACCTTTGACCGTTGACCTTTGATTTTTGACCGGATCCATCAAAGTCTTAATCTGTGAACGGGTGAGGGGCCCTCTCAAATACGAGAGACACCAGCGGGTCTCGAACACGACCGGTTCGTCCTCATGGACGTTGTTCATCAGGAAGATCCGGCTGCCGAGCCCGGCCAGTGTTTGTTCCATCCGGCCCTTGTCGAACTTTTTGCCGGCGCTCGAAGACGCGCCTTCCAATCCTTCGAGCACACGGGCTTTGTCGCGCTCGGTTTGCAGCCTGCCGATGAACCAGGTGCCCGTGTTCGCCAGCCCCTTGTAATCCAGATCGACGGGATTCTGTGTCGCCAACACGACGCCCAGGCCAAAGGCGCGCGCCTGTTTCAACAGCGTGAGCAACGGCAGCTTGGACGGGGGATTGGCAACGGGAGGAAAGTAGCCGAAGATTTCATCCATGTATAACAACGCACGAAGGCTGGTGGTCCCGGATTGGCCGCGCATCCAACCGACAATCTGGCCGAGCAAGAGCGTGACGAAAAACATCCGCTCCGCGTCGCCGAGGTGAGCGATGGAAAAAATTGCGAGGCGCGGCTTACCTGTAGCCGTGTACAGCAGTTGCTGGATATCCAGCGGTGCGCCGTCGAGCCACGCTTGAAACCCGGGGGCGGCCAAAAGATTGTTGAGCTTCATCGCGAAGGCAAACCGTTCTTTTGAAGGGAAAAAGGCTTCGACATCCATCACGCCGATCTTCGCGACGGGCGGCGACTGGATACCGTGAATCACTGCGGCCAGATCCAGATCCTTGGCTTCCGTCCAGGCCTGGTGCAGAATCGTCGAGAGGAGAATATGCTCGCGGCTCTGTATCGGGTCGGCCTCGACGCCGATCAGGCCGAGGAGACCTGTCACCGTCGTGCTGATCCGTTCGCGGAGCAACTCCGCATCCTTGCGAATGTCGTCTTCCGGTGCCGCGAACGAGCGGAGAATTGAGACGGGCAGGCCGGCATTGCTCCCCGGTGTATAAATAACGGCATCCGCAGCCTCTTTTAGCCGTTGAATGCGGGCACCATCCTGCCCCCACGCCGCCAAGCCCTTTTTCCAAACCTCGGCTTGCGCGGTGGCATACTCGCCGGGAGACTGGCCCTTCTTTCGCGCGTCGTCTTCGTTGATCCAGGGCAGGAAATCCTCGCCCTTGAGTGCCGGAAACGTGAGCAACAGATTGGCGAGATCGCCCTTTGGATCAATGATGATGGCCGGGATGTTGTCGATCGCCGCTTCCTCAAGAAGCGACAGACAGAGACCGGTTTTGCCGCTCCCGGTCATCCCCACGCAGACCGCGTGCGTCACCAGATCCTTTGAGTCGTACAATGTCCAGCCGGGGTTCGCGTGCTTAGTCGAGAGGTCATAAGGCCGGCCAAGGTAAAAGACCCCGAGCCTCTCGAAGTCCTGGGCGCCCTCGGAGGCCACGACTTGCTCATTGGACTGAGAAGCCTTCTTGCGTGGCATCGGTCCCTCCGCCTGCGAGACATGGATGGAGCGTGGAGCCGCCATTGTAGGGGCCAGCACGATCGGCTGCAAGCCGCCGCCCGTCCGGCTGTTTGGAATGACGCTGAAGATGGGAGGGATGAGCGCCCGGAAAGCGGCCGGCGCCGCCTTCCGGGCCAACAGGAATCAGCTACCGCAGGCAATCTTCATGGACTCGATGTCGTCTTTCATATTCAACTTTCCGAGATTCGGAACGCGCTGGCCGGGCGCCAAGGCGAGCTCCGTGCCTTTAAAATCCTTCTCGGAGTATGTCTTCACGCGGGCATTGGAACCTACGATGACGCTCTCGATGTCGTTGTTCCAATTTTTTCCGCCCACATCAGTGAGAGATGCGAACTCTTTTGGTCCTTGTATCTTGTAATGATCGTCCTTCATATCGAAGTCGTCGTCATCGAACACTTCAATCCAGCAATTCTTATCCACGACCTGTGTTTCCAGATCGGCGGCAAACCCAGGCATAGCGGACAAGGCGAATGCGGCGAATAGCAACTGCCCAATCTTCAAAGATGCCATGATGTGCTCCTACTGTAGAGTGGATGTGATCCGTCCGGAAACGCGATCTACCGGAGAACGCCGAGAAACCACAACACTACCAGCAGGCTTGCAGGTACTCCGAGCAACCACAAGATGACGCCTTTTCCCATTGCACCCATGCATACCTCCATTGGACTTTAAAGGGACCGGGACGCGCCGCTACTGCAACAGCGCAGCCTCCTCGGTCAATGCCCGGTTCAACGTGCTGACCATTCGAAGGTGCGCGCGATTGTCTTCCCGAAGATCGACGGCGAACAGTTCCGCGTGGCGCTGCTGCAGCAGCCGACCGAAGGCCCCTTGTTTTTCCGTAGGGACGCCGTACAAAGCGGCCAGCGACGTGACGTACTGTCCGCTGCCGACGGCGGCTTCCTGACGCAGATTCTCATAGGCGACACCGGCAAACAGATTAATTTTTTGGTCTTGTTTGACCAGGCCATCTTCCGTAAATAGCGAGTTCGGGGTTGTGCTCGAGAAGAAATTGACGGTCGTGTCGATCGTAGCCTTGGTCGTATTGCAGGCGGCAAGGTTCAATCCGAACACAACAACTGCGGAAGCGGTCAAAATACGACGTGCCGTTTCTGATAACATCGCTCCTCCTTTCGGATAAACTCAGCGGGTAGTGGAGCAGTCCGGTCTCTCGGAACCGCTCGATTCGCCCTAAGTGGATTGCCTATCGAAACTCCCAGGGGAATGAAGAAGCAAAGGACGGGCCGCAGTCAAACAGTCGGGAACATCGCTGTGTTTGCCGAAAATTGGTGATGCCGATCGGCACCACCCGCGTATCTCCAGGGTGCGCGTAGGACAAGTTGTCCGTCCCAACGGACAGGATGGATGCAGATCACCACTCTTTGAAGATCACGAAAACAGCGCCCGCCATCATGCCGAAGCCGAGAAGGTAATTCCATTTTAACGGTTCCCGCAGATAGAGCACGGAAAAGACGCAGAACACGGCCAGTGTGATAATTTCCTGGATTGTTTTTAATTGAGCAGCCGTAAAATCATAGTGGCCGATCCGGTTCGCCGGGACCTGAAAGCAGTACTCAACGAACGCGATTCCCCAACTGGCCAGAATGGCGAGCCACAGCGGAGTGTCTTTGTATTTGAGATGTCCGTACCAGGCGAGCGTCATGAAGATGTTTGAGACGGTCAGCAGGATGATCGTGCGCATGCCCCTCCTTTCAGCAATGCACCTCTGGCTTTAGGAGCAGTTGGTGGCCAGAAGCGCCATCAGCTGCTTCCCCTTTTTCTCTTTAATCGGGGGAATGTGAATCTAGCACGGAACCTGTGCCGAGGCTGAGATACGATTCGGATTCTTTGTGGGTGGCGTCGATCAATTGCTCGCCCGCAGCGGGGTCCCCACACCGGGCGGGGTGCGAGGACGAGTAATGATCGACGCCAGGACCCACACCTGAACTACACGCCCGCCTCTTTCAGCACCTGTCCCGTGTACGACTTCTTGGCCTTGGCGATCTCTCTTGGCGGTCCCTCAGCCACAATCTGACCGCCGCGGTCTCCGCCTTCGGGCCCAAGATCAATGATCCAGTCGGCATTTCTGATCACGTCGAGATTGTGCTCAATGACC
>DATELB010000272.1:0-3001 GCA_035277085.1 Nitrospira sp.
CGGTTCCGGAATCCCGATCGATTGGGCGGCGGACAGCAGCACCGTCAAGGAGGCGTCGACGCTCCCGCACAGGGTGGCGACTTTCTGGTACTCGTATTGGGTAAATTCCCGTCCGCCGAAGCTTTTGGGGATTTTAATGCCCAATGCCCCGAGCTGGGCTAAGGATTTAATGACGGATTCAGGCAGTTCTCCTTCACGATCAACCCGGTCGGGATCAAGAGAGAGCAGGATGGGTTTGAGGCCTTCGAGGAAATCGAGGGCGGGGGCGCTCACTTCGGGAATTCGGATGCTATTGAAGAGGTCCCATCGGACGTCCGCTTCGAACAAACCGGCAATAAAGCCGCCGTACGCCGCTTTGTCCCGGGCCGCCTCCGCGACGGCCTCGGACCCCTGGAACAGCCCCGATTTTGCCAATGCCTATCCCTCCGACGCGACCTAGGGGCGCAGCTTTTGGGTGATCCTTTCTAGTGTACCACCATTCGGGGCGGAGGTCTCCCGGATTTCCACCCGAGAGGCGGCTGACCCTAAAGAGTTAGCGAGAGAAGTGATGCAATTTGCCGGTTGCGTGGTACGATGTTGGTAGCGCATTACTCCTGATTTCCTACGGGGTTTGTACCATGCGCAATGTCGTTGTTGTCGAAGGGTTTCGCACGCCTTTCTGTAAGGAAGGCACAGACTTCCGCCTGATTGACGCGGACGTCCTCGGGGCATCGGTCGTGCGCGAAATGATCACGCGTTGCCACCGTTGGAACCTGCCGCTGAGCACGATCGATTGCGTCCTAGGAAGCAACGTCGCGACGCCGATGCATGCGGTGAACCCGACACGGGTCGCTGCGGTGACCGGCGGTCTGCCGCCAATTATTCCCGCCGACACGGTCGCTGGAAAAAACTGCGGATCCGGGGTCACCGCCCTTTACTACGGAAGCCTGCGCATCCGTAGCGGCGACGCCGATACGGTGCTGGTCATCGGGATGGAGGCGATGAGCCGCATTCCGATCGTCTATGACCGTACGGTCGCCGACCTGATCCTCCAGTACGGCAAATCGAAATCGGCTCTCGATCGCGCCTCCGGGGCCCTGGCACTACTTCCCAAACTGCTGAACCTCAAACGCTATCCGCCTCACGTGGGTCTGGTGATGGGCCTGACGGATCCCATGTGCGACCTCATCATGGGCCAGACCGCCGAGAATATTGCCAAAGATCCGGCCCTGGGCATCAGCCGGGAAGAGCAGGACGCGTTTTCAATTCGATCGCACAAGTTGGCGGCGCAGGCTTGGGACAAAAAGATCTTTGCCGAAGAAGTCATGCCGATGTTCGTGCCCGAGAGCAACGGCTATGTCGAACGGGATAACGGCATCCGAGAGGATGCCGATCCGGCGACATTTCGGGATGTGAAGCCGGTGTTCGACAGGCGCCACGGTTCCGTGACGCCGGCGAACGCCTCACAGATTACCGACGCTGCTGCCGCCATGCTCTTGATGGAAGAGGAGAAGGCTAAGGCGCTCGGTCTGCCGATTCTCGGGTATATAAAGGAGTATGCCGATTTCGGCTATGAGCCGAGCTGCATGGGCCTTGCTCCGGTCGGGGCCATCGCCAAACTCCTGTCCAATACCAAGCACACACTGAAAGATTTTTCGGTCGTTGAAATCAACGAAGCGTTCGCGTCTGTCGTGCTGGGAATCAGCCGCATTCTTGCCTCGTCCTCTCTCATGGAGCGCAAATTCGGCCGCTATGGATGGACGGAGCGTCTGGGCGAGATCCCCCCCGACGATCTCAATCCGCACGGCGGGGCGATCGCGCTCGGCCACCCCGTCGGCGTCTCGGGTCTGCGGCTGGCCACGACATCTTTGCTGGAGTTGAAGCGGCGAAATGCCGAGCGGGCCTTGATCAGCATGTGTGTCGGAGGGGGACAGGGCGTGGCGATGATCGTTGAACGGAAATAGCCATGTTGCACGAACTCACTCATTTCAAGTTCGCCACGGTGTCGAATGGAGTGCTGCTCGCCGGCTTCGACTACCATGCGAAGGCCGTCAATGTTCTGAATCACGAGAGTCTCTCCGAGTGGGAGACGATCGTCCGCTTCTCACAGGAATCACCTGAGATCAGAGGCGTCGTCCTTGTCAGCCTCAAGGAGGGAAACTTCTGCGCGGGGGCCGATCTCGAGCAACTGCGTGCCGCGCAAGAGCGCGGGGCCTTTGACGAAGTGGAGCAGCTGGTGATTACCGCCCATAGGGTCTTCGACGTCATGGCCCGCTCGTCCAAACCGTTTGTGGCGGCTGTCGAGGGCGTCTGTCTGGGCGGTGGACTGGAACTTGCGTTGGCCTGCCATGCGCGCATAGCCAGCGCTCACGCGAGGACCTGCTTCGGCTTGCCGGAGGTGAAGCTCGGCATTCTGCCCGGCTTCGGCGGCACTCAACGTCTGCCGCGGCTGATCGGGTTACCGGCAGCATTGGAGATGATTACCACCGGCAGAACGTTGTTCCCGCGCCAGGCCCTGAAAATGGGCCTGGCGGACGGCCTGGTCACCTCGATCCCGTCTCCGGTCAGAACGCTCGCGGACATGCAAAATGAAACGCTCGTGCAAGTGGCCGTCGCGCAAGTCCGCAGACTCTGCGGCGCCCGGCAAATGTCCCCGTCTCGCAAGGCGACTCCCGGCTTCTGGGGCGCGCCGGGCGTTCGCTCACTGGTGTGTCGCTACGCCAAGCGGCAGGTCATCAAACGGGTCGGCCATTTTTATCCGGCTCCGCTCATGGCGATCGACGCCGTGCACCTTGGGATGCGGCTGGACGTGCTCGAGGCCTCGATGGCGATCGAGAAGCCGCGGCTGCTCGATCTCTTGGCCGGTCCTGTGTCCGCCCATCTCGTCGGCTTGTTTCTGGCCGGCGAAGAGGTGAAGCGGAAAGTACCTGTCGCTGCGGAACCCCTCACCCGCATCGGTGTGCTCGGGGCCGGCTTGATGGGTTCGCAAATCGCCGGACAGCTCGCTGAAAAAGGCTATGCA
>DATELB010000273.1:0-4686 GCA_035277085.1 Nitrospira sp.
GTCCATAATAATTGCGAGATGCTTCGGGAGCAGATCCGGATCGAGTTTCGCCGTCAGTTCTGTGTCCGACAAATGGTCAATTCTGGAAGGAGGCGGCGTGTCCATGAGTGCTGGTTTGGCTTAGGTCCTTTCTACGAAGCGGTATGGCAGGTGAAGGAAAGTCTACTGACGGTGCCGATGAAAGTCAAACGATATTTCCCAAAACGTGTGCAAAAGCGAAGAGTTGGAAGTGCTCGGATTGCGCCTTGAAAAATGAATGGGCTATACTTTGCCCTCCGCCCACATTAACGCTGTTTGTGAGGACTTTCAGACGATGGGACAGCTGATTCCCTTGGATTCGTTCGGCGTCACCGAACAAGACGTTCTGGCAGCACTCGGCCGGGTGAAGGTCCGGAATGTGGATTATGCGGATCTCTACTTCGAATCCTGCATCTCGGAATCCGTCTCTATGGAAGAGTCGCTGGTGAAGCGGGCGACGAAGAGCATCTCGCAGGGCGTGGGTGTCCGCGCGACGGCCGGAGAAAAAACTGGGTTTGCCTACTCCGATGATTTGACCAGGCATGATCTTGAACTCGCCGCCGACACGGCCCGCTACATCGCGAATTCGGCCGGCGGGACGCAAGCGGTCCCGGTTCCGGTGCATTCGAGACCGGCGAGAGATCTGTATCCAGTCGCTCATTCGCAGGCGGAAGTCGCAACGGCGGACCGCGTTTCGCTCTTAAACCGCATCGATGCGGAAGCCCGCCGATACGATCCCCGTATCAAGAACGTGATGGCCTCCTTCAATACGGAATACAAAATCGTCATGGTGGCCACCTCCGACGGCACGTTGGTCGGCGACGTGCAGCCGTTGTCCCGACTGCAAGTGACCTGTATCGCCGAAGAACGAGGAAATCGCCAGATCGGATCCTTTGGCGGAGGCGGCCGGATCGGATTCGAGTTCTATCGTCAGGACGAACGGTATCTCCAATACGCCAGGGAAGCCGCCCGCATCGCGGTGCTCAATTTGTCGGCGGTGGAGGCGCCGGCCGGCGTCATGCCCGTCGTTCTCGGGGGCGGTTGGCCGGGCATCCTCCTGCACGAAGCGATCGGCCATGGGCTCGAAGCGGATTTCAACCGAAAGAAAACCTCGGCCTTCTCGAATCTGCTCGGCAAACGGGTGGCCTCGGACGTCTGCACGATCGTGGACGACGGGACCTTGCCGGGCCGGCGCGGCTCGTTGAATATGGACGACGAAGGGACCGCGACCGCTCGCACCATGCTGATTGAAAACGGCATCTTGCGGGGGTACATCACCGATAAGCTGAACGCGCGGCTGATGGGCATTCCCCTGACCGGCAACGGACGGCGGGAAAGCTATCAAAGCATCGTGCTTCCGCGCATGACCAATACCTTCATGCTGGCAGGCGAGTCGAACCCTGAAGACATCATCAAATCGGTGAACAAGGGACTGTACGCAGTGTCATTTGGGGGCGGCCAGGTCGACATCACCAACGGCAAATTCGTGTTCTCGGCCAGCGAAGCATATTTAATCGAGGGAGGAAAGGTCACAAAGCCGGTCAAAGGCGCCACCCTCATCGGCAGCGGCCCGGACATCCTGACGAAGGTCTCGATGGTCGGCCATGACTTGAAGCTGGATGAAGGCATCGGCACATGCGGCAAGGAAGGGCAGTCCGTGCCGGTCGGCGTCGGATTGCCCACGATCCGAATCGATGAAATCACGGTCGGCGGCACGCAGGCTGGATAATCCGTCATTGGTCACTAGTCAGTGGAGGATGCGCCCGAGATATGACGCGGCACTCTGAAAAGGACGCGTTGATACAGCCGGCCAACGGGAGACTACGTGAGCTTGCCCAGGACGTCCTGGTCATGGCGAAGGAAAGCGGCGCGACGGAAGCGGACGTTGTGGTTGCGGACGGAGAAAATTTGTCGGTGCAAATCCGCCTCGGTTCCGTGGACCGGCTCTCGAAGGCGCGGGAGAAGCGGCTGGGGCTGCGTATCTTCGTCGGCAAGCGGTCGGCCAGCTCCTCGACGTCGGATTTTTCAGCGCAGTCGCTTCGGCGCCTGGTGGCCGAAACCTGCACCCTCGCCAAAGCCGTGGTCGAAGATCCGGTCTCCGGCCTGCCGGCCGTCGATCAGATGGCGACCGAACAACCGGACCTCGATCTGTATGACGACACCCGACTCGATACGGACCGGCAGATCGAGCTTGCCAAGAGAGCCGAAGCTGCGGCGCTCGCGACCGACGAGCGGATCACGAACTCCGAGGGAGCGGATTTCGATTCGTCATGGGGGCGCGTGGTCCTCGGCAACAGCCATGGATTTATCGGGGAGTATCGCAGCTCCAGCTATTCCCTGGCCGTCTCCCCGGTCGCGGTCGATCCCGTCTCGGGCAGTATGCAGCGCGACGCCTGGTATGACGTGCGCCGAAAATTCAACAAGCTCGATGCGCCCGAAGCGATCGGCATCGAGGCTGCGAAGCGCACGGTCCGGCGGCTCGGCGCGCGCAAAGTCGGTACGAAACGCGTGCCTGTCGTGTTCGATCAGGAATCCGCCGGCAGCCTGTTGGGCAACCTATGCAGTGCCGCCTCAGGCTATGCCCTGTACAAGGGCGCTTCTTTTCTCGGCGGCCAATTGGGAAAACAGCTGGCACCGGATTGGTTTACGGTCTACGACGACGGGCGGCTCGTGGGAGGCCTCGGGTCCCGGCCGTTCGATGGCGAGGGACTACCGACGAGAAAGAACACGATCGTCGACAAGGGAGTGTTGTCGAGTTTCCTTCTCGACACCTATTCCGGAAAAAAGCTCGGACACCCGTCCACCGGCAATGCGTCGAGAAGCGTGGGAGAAAGCCCGTCAGTCGGACCCACGAATTTCTATCTGACGCCCGGAACGCGCTCGGCGGAGGAGATTATTCGGGGCGTGAAGGACGGGCTCTATGTGACGGAATTGATCGGCTTCGGCATCAACATGGTGACCGGCGACTACTCCCGCGGGGCGGGCGGATTCTGGATCGAAAACGGCGAGCTGGCATATCCGGTCGAGGAAATTACCATCGCGGGCAATTTGAAACAGATGTTCAAGGACGTCGAGTTGATCGGCAGCGATCTTGTCTTCCGGGGGCGAATTGCGAGCCCCACGGTGAAAATCGCCGAAATGATGGTTGCGGGAAATTGACGGGCCGATTTCAACAGATCGATCGCGCGCTGCAGGCCGCCGCTTTGACGATCTCCATGACAGCGCTGGCCCCATCGGCTCGCGGAGAGGAGACGATGCGGATCACGTCGACGGCGTTCTCCCATGAAGGGGCTATTCCGTTGATGTACACCTGCGAGGGCAAAGACCTGTCGCCCCCCGTTTCGTGGTCGGATATTCCGCCCGAAACGAAGAGCTTGGCGCTGATTGTCGATGATCCGGACGCTCCCGACCCCGCGGCGCCCCAAATGACCTGGGTACATTGGGTGCTGTACAACCTGCCGCCGACGGTTGACGGTCTGCCGGAGAGCGTGAAGACACTGCCTCCTGGAACCAAGGAGGGCATCAACGACTGGAAGCGTACGGGCTACGGAGGGCCATGCCCGCCCGTCGGTCGTCACCGCTACTTCCACAAACTGTACGCATTGGATGCCGTGCTGCCTGATTTGAAGCAACCGACGAAGGCCAAGCTCGAAGATGCAATGAGGGGCCACATTCTGAGTGAGGCCCGTCTGATGGGCACCTATCAAAAGATGAAGTAGACCGAGAGCGGAGGAGACGTTATGCCACGGACATTGAGCGCGCTGCTTGCCCTATTCATGCTACCCGGCCTTGCCGCGGCCGGCGATTTTCGGCTGACCAGTCCGACGGTGAAAGACAAGGGCACGATCGGCAATGAACATGTGTTCAACGGATTTGGATGCACGGGCAGCAACACGTCGCCCGAATTGCGGTGGGAGCGCGCACCGAAAGGCACGAAGAGCTTTGCCGTGACTGTGTATGACCCGGATGCGCCGACGGGCAGCGGGTGGTGGCACTGGGTCGTCTTCAATATTTCCCCGGATACCACTTCGCTGCCGGCGGGGGCTGGAAAGCCGGAGGGCGGAGGGGCACCGCAAGGCAGTATCCAATCCATGACCGACTTCGGTCAGCCGGGCTATGGGGGGCCCTGTCCACCGCAGGGAGACAAGCCGCACCGCTACATTTTCACGGTGTACGCGCTGAAAGTGGACCAGCTCCCCTTGCAGAAAGAGGCGTCGGGCGCGATGGTGGGCTATTACCTGAATCAGAACAAGGTGGCCAAGGCCTCGTTCACGGCGAAGTACGGACGGAAATGAGTCGAGGGTCAACATGCTGAGACCGCAGACGCTGTTTGTGGAGGATGTGCATGCCGCTTGATGTTGAACTCGGGAAGAAGATGCTCCAGCTTGTGACGTCGCGATATGACGACCGGCATTGGCGCAAGAAGATTGAAAAAACCCTCAGCCTGCCGCAGTCTGGCGTCGGCGATCCCGTTCAGCAGCAGATTTTCATGTACTTGAAAGTCGGCCTCAAAGCCTACAAGTCCCGCCGCGCCGACCCTGATTCATGGGTCATCGGCGGCTTTGCCACGAAAGAAGTGATCGAGCGGGCGAAGCACCAGCCGAATCAAGTGGGAAACGATGTCACCAAGGATGACGTAGCGTTCCTCGGCACCGATCCCGGCAGCGA
>DATELB010000274.1:0-5895 GCA_035277085.1 Nitrospira sp.
GGGATGCGGTTCCAGACTGCCGGCCGATCGTGATGGTCATGCGGCCACCGACCTGCGCGAGCTCGTCTTCGACCTGGGCTGCCGAGAAGCCCCCGCCTCCTCCCGTCCGCATCACGGTTCCCGTCAAGGCCGCAAGGCCGACCTTGTCGGCCGGATCGAGCCAGCTGCCGGTCCGCATTAAGGCGCCGATCGTGATCAGTGGAAGTTCATGATCTTCCAAAAGGTAGATCACCATTCCGTTGTTCAGAACGACGCGGTCCGGTTCCGGCGGGGCCGACTCAACTGTGTCGAACGTCAATGTCCGAGGGTCGATAAATGCCGGCCCGGCGGCGGAGGCCGTCGAGGGAGGTGCAAACAGCAGTGCCAGCAGCAAGCAGACAGCAGCAATCGAATGGAAGGCCTTGTGTGCTTGGCGAGGTCGTATGAGGATAATGCGGGGGTTGGACGCCGGCTCTTGGGTTTCTCGTTTTCGGGTGGACGAATTCCTCAGGCGTACCACCATCGTGCCTCATCAAGCAGCCAGCGTTACTGTGACAAGCAGGCCCTCATACGAATTTGTGCGATGCCCGCCTCAAGGTGACAGGCGACCTGAATCGCTCTCTTGGCCGATCCGCGGCCCGACGCCGTTCATCCGGCGAATGCGGAGCGGCGTTACTGAATGCTATTGGCAAAGCCTCCGCGGGTGATCTCCGCGCGGACCTTGTCGCCTACCTTTTTGTCGCCGCGAACCTTCATGGTCTGCTGGCCGACGTAAATCTTCATCTCGCTGACGTTCGTGGTGCTGCCCTGGTTCTGATAGCCCGTCGATTCGGTTTGGATCGTGTATACCGACCCCTCAATTTTGGTAATCTTTCCATCAACGGTGGTGAAGGCTGGTCCCGGGGCGGTATCTATTGCCGCGCCATCCTGCCCCGCAGCGCCTGCAACGCCAATGGACATGACGGCGCTACAAAAGAGCGTGATTGCCACAATGCTCGCTAGCTGTTTCATACGAGGCCTCCTTAATATGGACAAAGATCCTTCGCCGCCTGCTGAGCAAGCTTCGGGCCTGACCTCCGTTAGCATCAGGATGCAACGATTCCGCGTTATTGCGGGAAATACGTGTGATCACGCATGGTTGAGTCATGAACAAAAATGTAGCGAAACGACAAATTTTGATGGCATGTAGCGCCGAAAGTCGCCGTCTTTCATCACCTGGCGACCGTGCGTCTCTCCAGGAGATCGAGAGATGGGGAACCGGAGGGAGGGTTGCGAAAGGAACGGGCCGTCGGGGTGACTCGAACCTTGAAGGAAATTCAGAATCGATTCGGGTAGGGATCTTTGCGGACGCCCTTTTATCTCCGCAGCAATCGAGATTCTGGCACTAGGTATTGGAGTCCCTTCTCCAAGGCCTCGTGTCGATGGTTTTTCTCACAGTGGGACTCTATGGCATTCAATAGTTCGAGAGCATAAAACAATACGGCCTCGCAGTCTTTTTCGACAAGCCCTGGCTCGCTGTAAGCCAAGGCAATTACGCTCTTCGAAGCCCGGACGAGTTCCTGAATCTCAGCACTGTTGCCATCCATACCTCTTACTTATCACGAGAGCGGCGATCTGCCAATCAGGGATAATCCCGAGAGCGATTCGCAGCATAAGCAAACAGACTCGCCTCACACCGGCGGCTTTTTGTCTCAAGTTCGTTGCCTTAATTTTTTGTCCTAAGGCGATCAGACCCTATTGATGGTCCCATACGTATAGACGATAAGTCCTATCATCCCTATACGAAAGAGAACTTCTCGTTCGCCGGGTGGGTATGCTTTAACGTTCTCAGTCTCAGTCCAGTAATGGGGGGTGGATTGATGGAACCTGGGCATCAATTCGAGGGGCACGTTTCCAAGCACGCCTTGACATTCGATCTCGAAGAGCACTTCCAAGTGTCGGCGTTTTGGACATCAGAACGAAGACAGCAGTGGGATATGCTGGAAAGCCGAGTTGAACGTAATACAATGAAAATCGTGGAGATTTTAGCGAGTCGTTCGACGAAAGCCACATTTTTTGTGCTGGGGTGGATAGCGGAGCGTCACCCTGCGTTAGTGAAGAGGTTGGCGGCATCCGGACATGAAATTGCGTGCCATGGGTACGGCCATGAATTGATCTCAAATCTGTCTCCTGCCGCATTCCGAGAAGATATCCGCCGGTCCAAAGATATTTTAGAAAATTTGACGGGGAGAAGAGTCGTTGGCTACCGTGCACCCAGTTTTTCGATTACGTCGTGGGCGCTCGAAATTTTGGTCGAAGAGGGATTTCAATATGACTCCAGCATCAATAATCGGTTCCGCAGCAGCATGACGGGGACGGTTGGCAAATCACCCAACTGCTATCCCATCAAGACGCGGTCAGGGGTCTTAGTGGAGATAGCACCTTCGACTGTAACGACGTTAGGGGTGCAACTACCCGTCGGAGGAGGTGGCTATTTTCGCCTCTTGCCGTACAACGCTACACGGATGTTGTTAAAAAGGCTTGAGAGCCAAGGCTCTCCGCTGGTGATTTATCTGCATCCGTGGGAACTTGATCCTGAGCAGCCCAGGATGAAGGGAACCTTGCTTTCCAAGGCCCGTCATTACCTCAATCTAGATAAGACCGAAGAAGGCTTGCGGCGATTGCTTGACGATTTTGTATTTCGTCCTATAGGGGAGGTGGCCAATCTTCTAGCCACCTAGAATTTCGAGGGACTCGTGCGATCAGCGGCCTGGGCCACGCCAGCTTCAACCTTGTCGCAAACTCGAAACGTTCCTCCCCCGAACTGTGAGCAGTCTTCTTACCCCTTTTAGGGAATAGCCAGGAATCGGTCGGAATGTTTACGTTGTCTTCTATGCTGACGTGGACGAAGGAGACACCGTCGAAGCCCGGTTGGTACTGGATGCTGAACCCGGCGAAGAGCCTGGCCTGCCCAACGATCGTTCAAATCGTCTCTGATTGGGAGACGGGGAGGTTCTTGGCCCTCATCCCGGCAACTCACCCGAAGACGGGGGGGATGATGCAGGAGCTTCGAGACTTGGAGGCGTTGTGGGCTGGTCCGATTGAGCTTCCGGTGGTGATGGCGGCAGTCGCTTAAAAAAATTTCCTTCACGTAACGGCCCCTCTTGTCGCTCCACTCTCTTTCTTACTTCGCTTCCGCAGAGTCTTCTGCTTTTCTTCGATCTGTTTGAGCGGCGGCCCGAGAAGCGTCCTGTAACGCATTTCAAGACCACCACGTTCCGTTGTCCATTGTCATTATTCATTTCCCAGAGAAATGCATTCGCGATATACGTACGTAGTCTAGCGTAGTTCTTTTAGGTCATTTACGTATCGTGGAAAAAGATGTCTTCTAGCGATGACAATTCTTGGGAGGAAGCCCATGCTTAAACATTGCGACCGCTGCAAAAACTCAATGTTGAAAGAAAAAGTGATATTGGCAACCGAAGCCAAAGAGAAATCTATTTCTGCTTACCACTGCATCTACTGCGGTCGAATTGAGTATGGGACTGTCGATCCACTACCGGGGCATAACCTCGAGTATACTCCTTATGCCTAGCTCTTCCCGCCACTAGCCCGTTCGGCTTGCATCCTCTTCGCTCTCTCATCGCCTGGTGGTTCATACATGAGTCATCCGGCTTACCCGTTTCCCATTGCCGCCGATGTCTGCGAAGTACGTTGAAGCGTACTTAAAGATACACCTCCGCAGATCGACTCCGGAACAGAAAGCCGTGCGTTCTACATTCCCCGTGGCTGTACGTTTGTAGGTGGCTGGCTTCAGCCATTTTCCTAAAGAATGTCTCTATAAGCGCTTTTCACCATACATGTAGGTTCCTCCATGCGCCCTGTCCTTCGCTCCAGTGGCTTGTAAAACCGTGTCTTCACTGAGAGGAAAACGATTTACCACGGTACGCCAGTTGCTAGCGACCAGTGTGCGCCTAACGAAACGGGTGTCTGCTTACCATTCATGGAGGACTTGAATGATTTGGATGAGAGTTGTTGTCGGTATCCTAGTTTGCTGGGCCGGCTCAGCGGCCGCTGCGACGCTGACCTGGAATGAAAACACAGAAGGGAACTTGGCTGGATACCGTGTGTATCAGTGTACTGTGATGCCGTGCACTCCGTCTTCCGGAAACCAGTCGCTTCTCGTGAACTTGGGCAAGGTGACGAGTTACAGTATTGGAACACCGGCTTCGGCAAAGTACTATTACATTACGGCCATTGATACGTCGAATGCCGAGTCAGCAAGCAGCGGTGTCGTGACCTATTCGCCCTCCTCAATGCCGGCCGTCTCGAATCTCACACTGACAGTCCTGGGCACACCTACCCTCGGAAAGTGGGGCGTAGAGGCCGCCACAACGGATCTTCGAGACGTCATGGCAACCGTGTACTTGGACGGGAAAATGTATTTGACCGATAACTCAGCCCCCTACAGCTTTCCAGCGAGCTCCGGCTTCACAACGACGGGGACGTTCGGCAAGGGTACACATAAGGTCGAGTTCGTCTTCTACTTACAAGGCACTGCGACGGAAATCGGAAGGGCCAACGTTACCGTGCAGGAAGGGACGTCTTCTACCGCGCCATCTACGGTAACCCTCACTGTCGTTGGGAACCCGGTCACTGGGCCTTGGGGCGTTGAAGGCAAGACGACCGACACACGGGATGTCATGGCAAATATCTACCTGGACGGAAAGCCATATGGCACCCAGAACCATGCGCCGTACAGCTTTCCCGTTGACAATGGACTTACGGTCACGCCTGGAAATTTCGGGGCCGGTTCGCATGCGGTGCAGTTCATTTTCTTTTTGCAAAACACGACAACTGAGATCGGCCGGGCCAGCGTAACAGTCGTAGAAGGTGCTCCTAACCCCGTGAGCCTATCGGTAACTGGTAGCCCAGCGGCGTCAAATTGGGGGATCGTTGGCAACATCACAGACACGCGCGACGTCATGGCGACGATTTTCCTCGATGGCAATCTACATCACACCGAAAACGAACCACCGTATGCCTTCCCTTCCGACAACACTACTGCCCGGTTCGGCTCTGGCACGCATACGGTGCAATTTATTTTCTACCTCCAAGGGACGGCAACGGAGCTTGGACGGTCAAGCGTCACAGTAAAGGAGGGTCCCTAAAACTAGGCCGTGATCGAGGGAGGGGACCGATCGCCGGTCCTCTCCGTTCTGGTCACCTGCCAGGGTAGCGCATCGTCTCTTTTGGCCGTTGATTCCCTGAAACGAGATATGCGAGCAGAATCAGTCCCCCGAACACGACCCACGGATGCGCATTCATGTACGCTTCAACGCGCGGCCGTTGTTGCTCCCATGACTGGTTCACTCTGTCGAGCAACTCATCCGCTAAATCCTGTACCTTGCCCCGGAATTCATGCACGATTCCCTTCGCACCATCGATGCCAGTATCGACGCCCGACTCCACGGCATCGAGGTTGTGGTCCACCACGCCGTGAACAGCCTCAGCGCCTGACTTACTCTGGCGGTCGACATCCGTTGAATAATTGGCCATACCGTCCTCCTTTCACCTTACATCGAGTATCCCAAGGACGAATGGGAAGATCAGCTCTCGGAGACCCTAGAGCGAACGGGTGAGAGACGAGGAGAGGCCGTGCTTCATCCAGTTGGACAGCATGAGATGCGGGGGTGTTCGTTCCGGCTAGCGGCGGTAGACAACATCCACTTGGGCCAGAAAGGCCACCAAGGCGGCCGTCTTTTCAGCGATGACTTTCCAGTCTTCCCTGCGGGCGGCCTGCTCGAGTGCTTCACCGATTTCACTGATTTCCTGAAAGCCATAGCCTCCGCCGTCACCCTTCATGCGATGGCCTAGAAGACGCACGGTCTTCAAGTCGCCGGACCGCGCAGCGCGGGAGAGTGCGGTGGCATCCTT
>DATELB010000275.1:0-19780 GCA_035277085.1 Nitrospira sp.
AAGGCGTCGACTCTCTCGTCGGCTATTGGGAGCTTGCCGGGTGCCTCACGGAAGATGAAGGGCGCATGTTTCCCCAGGGCTATTCGTCCGAAGCGAAGGCGGCGCTCGCCCAGATCTTCGGCCACAAGGTCGTCGGCGGTCAGGTGGCGTCGGCAGAAGAAGCATTGGCAGAATTTGGCGCCTCCCATCTTTCTACCGGCGCGCCCCTCGTCTGGACCGACGGTCGTCAAACGTGCCATGTCGCGGCTCATGAGCAGGTGTGGAGCGCCGATCTGTTGTACCAGCGGTGCCGGGAGGCTCGAAAAGCCTTGCGAGACAGCTGGGGCATGCGGCGTCTGGTCGCGCATCCGGTGGTCGGCGCGGCTGGCGCGTTGCTTTTCGGACCAGGGCGGCGGGATTTTGCAGGCGAACCGCCGGGACAGACCATGCTGGATGTCTTGAACCGGGCGAGCCAGATTTTGATCGGCGTCGGCAAAGTGGGCGACCTCTTCGGAGGCAGGGGGCTGACCCGCTCCGCGGTTGCACCGCAATGGACGGATGCGCTGGACGAGATCGCGAACATGTTCAACAAAGTTCCGCGGGGACTGATCTTCGCCGCGCTTGATGTGCTGGGCGCACATCCAGGCAAGGCTGCCGCCGCCATTCAGGATTTCGACCGTCGGCTTCCCGAATTACTGGATCGATTGCGCGCCGGCGATCTGTTCATCGTGACCGGCGATCACGGCCGCGATCCGGATAAGCCGCACGCGCTTGCCACGCGCGAATACGTGCCCTTCCTCATTACCGGACCCAAGCTTGCTCAAGGCGTGAATCTCGGCATCCGGCATACGGCCGCTGACCTCGGGCAAACCATTGTCGAGGCGCTCAAAGGCGAACCATTGACGGTCGGCGAGAGTTTCCTTGACGTGTTAAGACCGGGGTGACCACGTAGCGTATGGGATATGAAGACAAAATAAAGGAGCTCGGCTTGGAGCTGCCTGAGGCTCCGAAGCCGGTGGCGACCTACGTGCCTGCCGTTCGGGCAGGAAATCTTCTGTTCCTGTCGGGCGTGCTGCCGATGCGGAACGGTCAATTAGCGTATGCGGGAAAGCTAGGGCGCGAGTTCGGCATCACCGAAGGCGCGGAGGCGGCCAAGCTCGCCATCCTGAATGCCTTGGCGATCGCCAAGCAGGAGCTCGGGAGTCTCGATCGGATCGCGCGGGTGGTGAAAGTCGTCGGACATGTCGCGTCCGCGGAAGGATTTACGGATCAGCCGCAGGTATTGAACGGAGCTTCTGATCTCCTCGTCGCAATCTTTGGAGAGGCCGGGCGTCACACGCGCGTCGCGACTGGAGCGGCCGAACTGCCGAGGCGTGCTGCGGTCGAAATCGAAGTTATCTTGTCCGTGTCCTGACGCGGGAGACGACGCCTGCCTGCCGTTGCGGCATGCAGATCCGCGGCTTGACACCTGAAAAAACCGCTTGTTATAGTCCGTCGTCCCTCGCTTCACGCTGCACCCCGGTTGTTCCTTCCCAAGTCGTGCGTGGGGTTCTCGTGCCACGCAGGGCCTGCATAGCATGGTTCCACAACATGGTTGATTTCGTTCAGTTTCGAATCACTCTACAGACCTGGATCGTTGCCCTTTCTTTCCTTTTCGCGTGCGTCGCCACGGCGGAGGCCGGTGCCGTATCATCCAAGATCGAATTGCAGCCCGACTCGGGCGTGCCCGGTGCGACCGTATCCATCGTCGGAAAAGGACTGGGACAGTTCAAATCCGCTCAGAACAACCGCGTCCTGTTTGCCGGCGTCCCGGCCTTGATTCAACGATGGGATCCGGATGTGGTGGAAGTGAAGGTTCCGTCCAAGGCGCGGAGCGGCGCTGTTGAAGTCCTGATCGGCAAAAAGAAATTGCAGGCCGGGACATTTAGGATCGTCTATCCGAAGATTCACTCGATCCAGCCTTCGTCGGTAGAACCAGGCCATACGGTTGAGATCGTCGGAGAACACTTCGGCATCACGGCCGGACCACGCGACCCCAATACGATGTTCGGCGTCAACGATGTCCTCGTCGGCAACCTGACCGTCAGGCCGCGTCGCTGGAAAGACGATAAAATCGAAGTGGAGGTTCCGGCAAACGCGACGTCGGGAGACATTGCCGTGCGTCTGTCGTCCTCCGATCCCTTGCCGGACGGATCCTGCTGTGCGCCGGTCCAACACACCGTGAGCAACGCCGTCTCGTTGAACCTCATTCCCACTGTGCAGGTCGATCCCGTCCATGGGCCAGTTGGAACGAAGGTGGTCCTGTTCGGTCAAGGATTCGGCCGTGAGAACACCGCGGAAAACAAGATTCTGATCGGTGGAAAGCAGGCTCCGGTCGCCCAGTGGAGCGATCGAGCGATCGTCGTGCATGTCCCTCTAGGCGCCGAAAGCGGGCCGGTCGTATTGGCGCAGGCGGGAAAAGAACGGACAGTAGGCCATTTTGCGGTAGAGATTACAAAAGCCACCGGCATTACGCCTGCCAGCGCTCCCATCGGCACCCTTCTGAGAATCAATGGCGAGCATTTCGGCGCCTATTCGGAGAGCGGAGCAACTCCCTATAACTATACGGACTTCAACATCGGCCAGAACCGGGTGGAGATCGGCGGCGTGCCGGCGGTGATCTACCGTTGGAATGACGATCGCATCGATGTCTGGGTGCCGTTCAGCGCGAAGAGCGGTCCTGTCGTGGTCAAGCGCGGCGCCCCGAAGCTGGCTGCCGATGGCTCCTGCTGCGCCGAAACGGGAATCGTGTCGATGGAGGCGGGGACGTTCACCGTGGTCGAGCCGACGATCGAGTCCTACTCGCCCACCTCTGCCGGATTAGATGACCTCGTGACGATTAAGGGTTCCGGATTCGGCTCATTCATCAAGACCACTGAAGCCACGCAACCGAAGCTCGGCGTGGAGGCGTTCAAGCGCAGCGACATCGAGCTCGGCGAGAACGTCTCCCGTACGGAAGTGCTGTTCAATAACATCGGCGCCATCGTCGTGTCGTGGACCGATACGGAAATCAAAGCGAGGGTGCCGCACCGTCATCTGTTCGGCATCGGCAAGCCGGGACAGTTCAACGCCGACCTTTCGACAGGGCCTCTCGTCATCCGGCGCGGTTCCTGGGATATGCTCCCGGACGGAACCTGCTGCACGCCCAAGAAATGGCTCACCCTCGAGGCCGGTACGTTCACGATCGAAGCCAAGGGCATGCCCGATCAAAGCTTCTTCCAGTCACGGCCGGAAGGCGCCACGAACGACTAACAGCAGGATGGTGAAAAATTCCGCCAGCTTCGTTCTCGCATCGCTTAGAGGCTCAACGTACAGCCCCCGGGCAAAGAGCTGCTCCGGCAGCTCGGGGCGGGCGGGTGAGAAGAGTCACGCCTCGCCTCTGCGCTTGCTGCGGCCTTGCTTGGGAAGAGGTGCGTCTTGGCGCACCGGGGCTGGGCGGGTGCGATCGTTGGGCTTTTTGACCATCCTGCTTTCCTTCCTCTTCAGTTTCCTTCTGAACAGTCTTGTCCCTTTATCAACAAATGCAGCTGAAGCACAACTGAAGTCCGCTCCCCAAAAAACGGGGACCGAAGTCACGCTTATGAGCGTCTTTTTCAGGGACGCCAACCTGGGATGGGCGGTTGGATCGGGCGGAACGGTACTGAAGACGACGGATGGCGGCCAAAAGTGGAAAAAGCAGATCAGCGGCACGACGGCGCAGCTGACGGGCGTGTTCTTTGTGGATAACAAGGAGGGTTGGATCATCGGCGCGAACGGGACCATTCGTCGCACACTCGACGGAGGGGCCACCTGGAAGCCGCAGTCCATCGACACCCAGGCGCCCATGTACGGCATGTCGTTTGTCTCCGCTCGCGAAGGATGGGTCGTGGGCGGCAACGGCACGATTCTCCATACGACTGACGCGGGGACGCATTGGACCGACCAGCCGAGTTCGACGACTGCGGCGCTTTACGCGGTACAATTTCTGACGCCCCAGCGGGGAACTGCCGTGGGAGCGGTTGGAACGGTGCTTGCCACTGAAGACGGCGGCGCGACGTGGAGTGCGCAGGAAACCCAGGGGTCGGTCACGCTGTTCGACGTGTACTTCTCCGACCCGATGACCGGTTGGGTGGTCGGCAATGCGGGCGCCATGTTTCAGACGACCGACGGCGGCGGCCGTTGGATCGACCGGACGTTGCCCTGTTCACGGACCTGCACTAGGCTCACGGACCTGCTGCGCATTCGATTCACCGATGCAAAAACCGGATGGATCGTCGGAGAACGCGGGATGGCCTACGGCACGGCCGACAGCGGATTTACCTGGGAAGAGCAGGGGGCGCTGGCAAATGTCTCGCTGTTTGGTTTGACGTTTCCCAATACGTTGCAGGGATGGGCTAGCGGCGAAAAAGGTACGATTGTGCACCTCACGCTCGGGAAATAATGCGAAGAGCGGATGGTCGCCTCCTGCTCGGCGATGGGTGAAACCGCAGTGCCCTGTCTCTGCTTGTCTCCGCAAACTTGGTCCGTTCCAGACTTCGTCTAAACGGACCTGCGAACACTGCGTTGCCATCGCCAAAGAAAAGCGCGCTCGGCGCGCGCAGGGTTGGTCGGGTGAGAATGGCGACCGCAGAGACAGGTGTCTGCACCCATCGCAAGTCACAGTGCGGCGACCATCCCCTCTTCTAGAGTGAGAACAAGCAAGCTTGGATGGAGCATCCTGTTTGCAGGTCGCGAAACGCAGAGGTGTCCCTTTTTTTAGATGGGCGCGCTTACGGTGCGGGGGAGAAGGGGAGAGCGGAAACTTAACCCAAGCCGCCGAGGCGGGATTGAAGCACGCTGATCGTTGCGATCGCTGCGGTTTCTGCTCTCAAAATCCGTGATCCAAGCGTGATAGCGATGTATCCATGCTGAAGGACCTGTCCTAGTTCCTCGTCCTCCCATCCGCCTTCCGGCCCGACCAGCAACCAGATCTCATTGCCGATGCCGGGCAACGGCACGGCTGTCAGCGACGCACCCTGTGACCGCTCGGCCAAAACCAGTTTCCCCTGCGCAGGTTTCGACCAGTCGAGCAACTCCCGAACCGCCGCCGGCTGGCTGATGACCGGAACGGACCAGCGTTCCGATTGTTGGGCAGCTTCGAGCGCAATGCGCTGCCATCGCGCCAGTTGATGATCGATCCGATCATCGCGGAGTCTGATGACGCTGTGGCTGGCAGCAAGCGGCACGATCCGTTCGACGCCTAATTCGGTCGCCTTTTGGATGACCCAATCCATCTTTTCGCCTTTCAGCAGCGCTTGAGCAAGGACGATCGAAGGACTGGTGCTGACGGGAGCGGCAATTGTTTCGACGATCCGTCCGGTCAAGACGCGGCTTGTGACCTCGATGATCTCGGTACGATAGCGCCTGCCGCGATCGTCGGTCACCGTCAGGATTTCCCCGGGTTGCAGACGAAGGCTTTGTCGCAGATGATTCAGCAGCGGCCCGCTGATATGGACGGTCGGCGGAACGATGGCTTCCGAGGACAGAAAGAACGTGGGCATGCGAGACGAATCCGGTTCGGCGGGGCGGCGTTACTCGAAGAAGGTCTTCATCTTGTCGAAAAAGCCCTCGCCGTCGGCTTCCATCGACATGCCGCTTTCCTTGGCAAATTCCATCAGCAGCTCGCGCTGCTTGGCGGTCAGTTTGGTGGGAATGTGGACTTTGATCGTAAATAATTGATCGCCGGTCGCGTGATTCTTCAGGCTCGGGATTCCGAGCCCCTTCAAGCGCAGCACTTTGTCGGGCTGGGAACCCGGCGGTACCTTCATCACCGTCGTGCCTTTGAGCGTCGGCACTTCGATCTTCCCGCCAAGCACCGCAGTCACGAAGCTCACGGGCACGTCACACACGATGTCGTTGCCTTTCCGCTGGAAGACGGGATGTGGCTTGACCGTAATGGCGACGTAGAGGTCGCCGGCTGGCCCGCCGTTGACGCCGTGCTCACCTTCGTTCGAAAGACGCAGACGCATCCCGGTTTCGATCCCGGCCGGAATGTGAACGGCGATGGTGCGTTCCTTGTACACCCGTTGACGGCCCTGGCAGCTCGGGCAGGGTTCGGTAATGATGCGTCCGGATCCTTCACATTGACCGCAGGGGCGGCTCACGCTGAAAAAACCTTGCTGCAGCCTGATTTGTCCGGCGCCTTTGCAGCTGGGGCAGGTCTTGACCGATGACGCAGACTTCGCCCCGGTGCCTTTACAGTCGATGCAGGATTCCCAACGCGGGATCTTAAGCTTGGCCTCTTTCCCGTAGACGGATTCCTCGAAGGTGATTTCGAGATTGTATTGGAGGTCGTTGCCGCGCTCGGCGCGGGTGCCGCCTCGCTGGCCGCCGAAGAAATCCTCGAAGATGTCGTTGAAGACGTCCCCGAAGCCGCCGCGCCCGAAGTCAAAGCCCTCGAACCCCGCTCCGCCCTGGGTGCCCGCATGCCCGAACATGTCGTAGCGCCGCCGCTTTTCAGCGTCGCTGAGATGTTCGTAGGCTTCGTTGATTTCCTTGAACTTCTCTTCGGCCTGCTTCTTTTGCTGTTCGCCGTTCTGAAGGTCGGGATGAAATTGGCGGGCGAGCTTGCGGTAGGCTTTTTTCAAATCCTCGTCGGACGCCGTCTTGTCGACGCCCAGCGTTTCGTAAAAGTCGCGTTTCGACACAGAAGCCATTGTCCCCAAATGGTAGTTTTTGCAGAAAGACCGAGTTTCGTACCCAGCGAAACTCGGTCCCTCAGCAGGCGTATTCTATCTTACTTTTTATCTTTGTCCACTTCTTCGAACTCGGCGTCCACGACTTTTTCATCCGTCTTGGCACCGTTGGGACTTTCCGAACCCGAATCCGAAGGCCCGGCGCCCGGCGCCGCCGACGCTTTCTTGTACATTTCCTCTGCCAGCTTGTGCGAGGCAGTCGTCAAGGTTTGGGTCGCGGACTCGATGGCATCCGGGTCGTTGCCCTCCATCGCCTTTTTCAGAGCGGTGACGGCTTCCTCGATCTTGGTTCGATCGTCCGCCGAAATCTTGTCGCCATGCTCCTTGAGGTTCTTCTCGGTCTGATAGAGAAGATTGTCCGCTTGGTTCTTGGCCTCGGCCGCTTTTCGGCGCTTCTTGTCTTCTTCCGTGTGGGTCTGCGCATCCCGAACCAGCTTCTCCACCTCGTCCTTGCTGAGACCGCTGGACGCCGTAATCTTGATGGACTGCTCCTTTTGCGTCGCCAGATCCTTCGCCGACACGTGCACAATGCCGTTCGCGTCGATATCGAACGTGACTTCGACCTGAGGCATGCCGCGCGGCGCCGGCGGAATGCCGACGAGATCGAACTGGCCGAGCAATTTGTTGTCATTGGCCATCTCGCGCTCACCTTGGAAGACGCGGATGGTCACGGCGGTTTGATTGTCGGCCGCCGTCGAGAATACCTGGCTCTTCTTGGTCGGCACCGTCGTATTGCGCTCGATCAACTTCGTAAAGACGCCGCCGAGCGTTTCGATGCCGAGGGACAACGGCGTGACGTCCAGGAGCAGCACGTCCTTAACGTCGCCCTTCAGCACGCCGCCTTGAACGGCCGCGCCGATGGCGACCACTTCATCGGGGTTCACACCCCGGTGGGGCTCCTTGCCGAAAAAGTCTTTCACGACCTGGATGACCTTGGGCATGCGGGTCATGCCTCCGACGAGCACGACTTCCTGGATGTCTCGGCCTGAGACGCCGGCATCGCCCAGCGCCTTGCGGCAGGGTTCGACGGTCTTCTGAATCAAGTCGTCGACCAGCTGCTCCAGCCGGGAACGCGTGAGCTTGATGACCATGTGCTTGGGCCCGCTGGCGTCGGCCGTAATAAACGGGAGATTGATCTCCGTTTCCTGCGACGAGGACAACTCGATCTTCGCCCGTTCGGCCGATTCCTTCAGCCGCTGAAGGGCCATGCGGTCCTTGCGGAGATCGATGCCCTGGTCCTTCTTGAATTCATCGACGAGCCAATCCATCACGCGGAGGTCGAAGTCGTCGCCGCCGAGGTATGTGTCCCCATTGGTGGATTTGACTTCGAACACGCCTTCACCGATTTCCAGGACGGAGACGTCGAACGTTCCACCGCCGAGATCGTAAACCGAGATACGCTCGTCCTTCTTCTTGTCGAGCCCATACGCCAACGACGCGGCCGTCGGTTCATTGATGATGCGCAGCACGTTCAGTCCCGCGATCTGACCGGCATCCTTCGTCGCCTGCCGCTGGCTGTCATCGAAATACGCCGGAACGGTCACGACGGCTTCCGTCACTTTCTCGCCGAGGTAATCTTCGGCCGTTTGCCGCATCTTCTGCAGGATCATGGCGGAGATTTCGGGCGGGCTATAGCGCTTGCCGCGCAGTTCCACATGCGCGTCGCCATTATCCGCTTCGACGACCTTATAGGGGAGCCGCTTGATAGCCTCTTGAACTTCCTTGCTGCGGAACTTCCGGCCCATGAGACGCTTCACGGAGAAGATAGTGTTTTCGGGATTCGTAATGGCCTGGCGTTTCGCGATTTGGCCGACGAGCCGTTCGCCCTTGTCGGTGATGGCGACGACCGATGGAGTCGTGCGTGCGCCTTCCGCGTTTGCAATGACTACCGGATCCCCGCCGCTCATGACCGCGACGCAGGAATTGGTCGTGCCTAAATCGATGCCGATGACTTTGCCCATGATGTGCTCCTTCCTCTTCTCAGGCTGTTGAACAAGTCCGTCAAATTCTTTTCACCCACCAACCCACCGATCGCTTTGCGATCGTTCACCCGGGCCCGGTTTTCCGACGGCCTTCTTCAACAGCCTGGAATCTCCTTGTTCAGTTGACGTTATCTATTTCGTCTCCATTCGGTGTTGACCCTTCGCCGGACGACACCGTGACCATGGCGGGCCTGAGAATCCGGTCGTGCAGCCGGTAGCCTCGCTGAAACTCTTCGACCACGTGCTGGTCGGGAACCTGTGAAGACGGCACCGTCGCGACCGCCTGGTGTCCGGAAGGATCGAACGGTTGTCCCATCGTCGGGATGGATTGGACGCCGAATTTGCCGAGGACTCCCTGCAGCTGTTTCAGCGTGAGATCGACCCCCTGGACCAGTCCTTCGGCCGACTTGGCGCCTTTTGCCGCCTTGATGGCGCGTTCCAAATTATCGACCACCGGCAACAGTTCTTTCAGGAGGTGCTCGTTGCCGAACCTGATCTGGTCCCGTTGATCCCGTTGGGCAAGCCGCTTGTAATTGTCGAATTCGGCGGCCAACCGAAGATACTTGTCGTTGAGCGCCTTCAACTCCTCCTCTTTGGCCGCCCGTTGACCGGGCGACGCCTCGAGAGGAGCGGAAAGACTCTCACCGGAATCAGGGTCTAAGCCGTCGAATGTATTAGGATTTAATGCTTCGTCTGCCACAATCTGTCCCGTTACTCAGGCGAGATAGTCACCGGTGTCCATAAGTCAACAGTCGCCAGCAGAATTAATTACTTGTGATGAAGTTTATACCCAGGTGGAGGCACGGGAGCCGCCTGTCGCACGGCTGTAGAGCAACGCTAAGCCTTCAAGGGTCAGCAGCGGTTCAAGCGTGTGAATCGAGTCTGTCTCCTTGGCGATGACATTGCTCAAGCCACCGGTGCCGATCACGTACGTCGGCCGGCCGAGTTCATGTTCGATCCGTTTGACGAGTGTGTCGACGAGGCCGGCATATCCAAACAGGAGGCCCGACTGGATGCTGCTTCCGGTGTCTGTCCCGATCACCGTTTTGGGTCTGGTCAACTCGACTTTGGACAGTTTGGCTGCTCGGGCGAACAGGGCTTCGGCCGAGATGCCGAGACCGGGTGCAATGACCCCGCCCAGGTATTCCGCCTCTTTCGTGACGACACAGAACGTCGTGGCGGTGCCGAAATCTACGATGATGAGATCCCGGCGATATTTATGGAATGCGGCAGCCGCATTCACGAGCCTGTCACTCCCGATTTCCCTGGGATTGGGATAACGAATCGTGAGACCCGTATCCATGTCTGAGGTCACGATCAACGTTCGTTGACGAAAGTAGTGCTCGATCAGCGCTTCAAAGGTGCCTGTGAGCGTCGGCACGACGCTGGACATGATGGCGCCCGACGTCTGGGCTGGAACCATGCCTGCTGATGCGAGCAAGTTCGTGAACAGGATGCCGTACTCATCGGCGGTGGTCTTGGCATCGGTGGCCAACCGCCAATGTGCCCGGAGCACAGGGCCATCGTAAATTCCCAGCACGACGTTGGTGTTGCCGATGTCGACGACGAGCAGCATGCGGATATTCTACGGGGTTGGCTCTGATTTCGCCACAGAAAGGGTCATCGCACGTGCACGATGTCTGCCGCGCGAAGCTGTCGAACCACCGGCGCCTGATTCGTGCCGGACGCAGACGTTTGCACGAGCGTCAAGGAGCCGTCCTCCGCAATGGCTTCAGCCGTGCCGATACATTCGTTGCCGTCGGCCAGCAGGGCCTTGACGGTTCTTCCGATGGTGGCACAGCGCCGGCGGTAGGCACGAGCCAGTGGTTCCCTGCCGGCCGAGAGCAATTCCTTCATGCGCGATTCCAGGCCGGTCAGCAATTGCGCCACCAGCCGGTTGCGGTCAATCAACCCGCCTGTCTCCTGACGGATGCTCGTCGCTGATTCCTGCAATTCCTCCGGAAAATCCGTGCGCATCCCATTGACATTGATGCCCATGCCGATGACTTGGAACGCTCCAACGCCCGGCGAGGTTCCACTTTCACAGAGGATGCCGGCGAGTTTGCGCTCGCCGATCAGCAGGTCATTCGGCCACTTGACCGCGACGCGCGCGTCGGCGACGGTTTCAATGGCCTCGGCAACGCCCAACGCCGCCATCAATGGCAACCAGGACAGCCACACTGCCATGCGTGACGGCTCCATCGGAACTCGAATGATGACAGATGCATAGATATTAAGCCCGGGAGGGGAGAACCATGTCCGCGCCATGCGGCCTTTACCGGCAGTTTGGCCATCCGCTAACACGAGCGTGCCGTGGCCGGCCCCGGCTTGAGCCATTGCCATCGCTTCGCGGTTCGTCGAATCCAGGCGCTCATGCACGTGAATCCGGCGGCCCAGACTCTCGGTCAAGAGAAAGGCCTCAATGGCCGGGACAGCCAACGGCGAGGGATGCATGGGTCAGCGACGTTCCTTGCGTGGCCGGTCGATGCGTTCAAGCTCCAGCGTGAGGGCCGCGGCAGGAGCCGAATGGGTCAGTGCGCCGATCGAGATCCGGTCAGGGCCGGCCTTCGCGATCGCGCGAACAGTTTTCAAGGTGACGCCACCGGATACCTCCACGAGCGCGCGTCCGTTGATCAGGCGTACGGCGTTCCGAATCATGGAGGGCGTCATGTTGTCCAGGAGGATGATATCGGCCTGTCCGGCCAAGGCTTGCTTGACCTCCGCCAGAGATTCCACTTCAACAATAATAGGCGGCCCGCTTCGCCCCTTCTGCTTCGCTACACGGCAGGCGTCGGCTACCGCCTCGTCGCTCGATAGCAGGCTCAGATGATTATCCTTGATGAGCACGCCGTCGGCCAGCGAACGTCGATGATTCGTTCCCCCGCCAAGGGCGACCGCCCATTTTTGAAGCGCCCGCCACCCGGGAAGAGTTTTGCGGGTATCCAGAATTTGGACTCGGCAGCCCTGCACTGCTTGGCGGAATCGGCTGGTCAGGGTGGCGATCCCGGAGAGGTGCTGCAGGAAATTCAAAGCGACCCGCTCGGCCGAAAGGATTGACCGGCCGTCTCCTTCCATGCGCAGAAGCGTGTCGCCGTTCCTCGCGCGAGAGCCGTCCTTCTTGAGCACCGTCAAGACCAGTGAAGGATCGACGGCAAGGAAGGTCTGGACGGCGGGAGTGATGCCGGCGACCACAAGGTCCTGCTCCGCGATGATGCGTCCCCGGGCAGGGACGGCGGCGGCAAACAGCGCCGACGTCGTGACGTCCCCCTTTCCTGCATCCTCCTCCAGCCCTTGCCGGACGGCCCGTCTGATGTCGGCGGCGGGGAGGACGACCATCTTCAGGTCCCGAGCAGCGCGCGGAGTTGTTGCTCGCTGCTGGCCAGCAGCGTCTGGTCATGTCGGAGACTGCGCAGGCGCTCGCGATGCTCGGCGAGCACTTCGGCCGGCGCTTTGGCGACGAAATCCTGGTTCTCGAGTTTGCCGTTCAGACGGGCGATGTCTCTGTCCTGTTCCTCCCGCTGCTTCACCAGCCGGTCGAGCGCTTTCTTGAGGTCGACGTCGCCGGACACGATCAATCCGACCGTCAATCCTTCCTCCACCAGCTTGAGCCGCTGTGCCGTCGGCCAGGCAGTCTGAGCGCTGATGTCTGGAATGCCGCGGCTGAGGTGTGCAAGATGAGGTTCGAGTTGTTGCAGCTGCCGTTGTTTCTCAGCGTCGTCGTGCGACACGCCGAATTCGATCTGGCGGCCGGGGGGATAATTCAACAACACGCGCCCCGTCCGGACGAGTCCCACGGCCTGTTCGAGCAGAAGGAACCGCTGTTCGGCGTCCGGCGCGTCCCAGGTCTGATCCGGCGTGGGATACCGTTGAATGACGATGCTGTCGCCTTCGTGCGGGATGGTCTGCCAAATTTCTTCGGTGATGAACGGCATGAACGGATGCAGCAATCGCATCGTGGCTTCCAGCGTGTCGATCACGGTCTGCCGTGTTACGGCCCCGTCCGGATGGTGGGGGCTCTGCAGGGCGGGCTTGATCAATTCCAGATACCAATCACAGTACTCGTGCCAGATAAAGTGATAGAGCGCATTTGCCGCGCGGTCGAACCGGTACGCTTCCAACTCGGCGGCGACGGTCCTCATCGCCCCGTTGAGACGGCTGTAGATCCACCGGTCGGGAAAGGGTCGTTCGGCGAGCGGTTTCGCAAGGCGCGGACCCTCGAGGTACATGAGGCTGAAGCGCGCCGCGTTCCAGATTTTGTTGGCGAAGTTGCGATAGCCTTCGATGCGTTCCTCGGCCAGCTTGAGATCGCGGCCCGGCGAAGCCATTGAGGCGAGTGTGAATCGAAGCGCATCGGTTCCGAATTGATTCATGACATGCAGCGGATCGATGACGTTGCCTTTCGACTTGCTCATCTTCTGGCCTTCGGCGTCCCGCACGAGGGCATGAATGTAGACGTCGCGGAACGGCACGTCGGCCATGAATTTCAGGCCCAACATGATCATTCGCGCCACCCAGAAGAAGAGGATGTCGAGGCCGGTCACAAGTGTGGAGGTCGGATAGTATGTGGCTAATTCCGGAGTCTTCTCCGGCCATCCCAACGTCGAGAACGGCCAGAGGCCGGACGAGAACCACGTGTCCAGCACGTCGGGATCCCGAAGCCATTGGTCGCCGCCGCATTGCGGGCAGACGGCCGGTGCGGAGCGCGCCACCACCGGCATAGCGCCCTGCAGCAGGGTGGTGCGGGTCACCGCAGCGCCCGTGGCATCGGTCGAGGTCTGCCTGTGGATGAACCGTTCGTTGCACCGCTCGCAGTACCAGGCAGGAATCTGATGCCCCCACCAGATCTGACGAGAGATGCACCAATCTTTGATGTCCCGCATCCAGCCAAGGTAATTGTTGACCCATCCCTCGGGGATGATTCTGATGCGGCCTTCCTCCACGGCCCGTATCGCCGGTTCGGCCAGCGGCTTGATGTCGACAAACCATTGGGGTGAGAGATACGGTTCGACGACGGTTTTACAGCGGTAACATTTCCCGAGCGCCATCTTATGGTCTTCGACCTTCACGAGGAGACCGCGGTCTTTGAGGGCTTGCTCGATTTTGGGCCGGGCTTTAGACACCGGGAGTCGCGCGACGGCCGCCATCACCTCGTCTTCAACTTCCGCTGACGCCAGCGACGCGGGATCGAGCAATGCCAGATGATCGAATATGGAGATGCGGGGAAGCTGATGCCGTTCACCCGCTTCATAGTCGTTGAAGTCATGTCCGGGCGTGATCTTGACCGCGCCGGTTCCAAACTCCAAATCCACGAGGGCGGCGTCGCCCACGATAGGTATCTGCCGCCTGGTAAGGGGCAGGCGGATGTTTCTGCCGATGAGATGCCGATAGCGGCCATCCTCAGGGTGCACAGCCACCGCCGTATCACCCAGCATGGTTTCGGGCCTCGTGGTGGCGACCACCAGTGACAGAGTCGGATCGTCAGCCAGCGGATAACGGATATGGAACATCTTGCCCTTGACGTCTTCGTGCTCGACTTCGATATCGGAGAGTGCCGTGAGGCAGCGCGGACACCAGTTGATCAGGCGCTCGCCGCGGTAAATCAATCCCTCTTCATAGAGGCGGACGAAGACTTCAACGACGGCTTTTGAAAGCCCTTCATCCATTGTGAACCGCAGGCGTTCCCAATCACAGGACTCGCCCAGCTGCTTCTGCTGCTCGATGATCGTGTTTCCGGAGGTCGCTTTCCACTGCCAGACCCGTTCGATAAACCGTTCGCGGCCGAGGGCTTCCCTCGAGAGGCCTTCGCTCAAGAGCTGCTTCTCGACGACGTTTTGTGTGGCAATGCCGGCATGATCCGTCCCCGGGAGCCACAAGGTGTTGCGCCCCTGCATGCGTCGCCAGCGGATCAAAATGTCCTGTAACGAATGATTCAGCGCGTGGCCGACGTGCAGTGAGCCAGTGACGTTCGGCGGAGGGATCACGATGCTGTACGGCCGTCCGGGATGCGTTGTCGACGCGTGAAAATACCCCCGTTCGATCCAGGTTCTGGACCAACGGGCTTCGGCGGCTTTGGGATCGTAGGTCTTGTCGAGGCGGAGGCTGCTCATGTTCGGGTGCTGAAAACGCGAGGCATCTTAACACGCGCCCCTGGACCCCTCAAGACAACGCGCCGCCGCCACGGCGTGCCGCAAAATCGATGCTCCGTTCCTTGAGAGGGCCGCAGCCTTGTGCTATATCAACGGCACGTTCATTCTTTAGGAGGACACGTTATGGCGACAGGTCGCGACAAGGATCGCAAGACGAGGAAGAAGCACAGGAAGAACGTCACACGGATGAAGGCGCTGGCAAAAGCGCGGCGCGGGAACAAGAAGGGGAAGAAGGGCTAGGCGTTCGATCTAGGCGGACTCGGTGAGCCTTCGAATTTCGGCTTTGATCGCGTCCTCGACCATGGAAGGGATTATCTTTTGGACGGTGGTCTGAACCTGTTCCTGAGCAACAGCTTGTAGAATCTCCGGGGCTGATCTCTCCGTCTCTGCCGCCGCGCACTGCTTGATCTGCTCGCGAACGTCCTCTTCCATCGACCGGAGATGTGTACGCACGGCGTCGGGCAGTAACTCCTTTACGGCTTCAGCCTGATCGCGCACCATTTGTTCGACCTGTTCCTTGATCAAGGGGCTGGCGATTTCAAAGATGCTGTGACGGATGATCGGTTCGAGCACGGCCATCTCGCTGTTCAACACCTTCGGCAGCGACTGTGCCAGCAAAGGTTCGACCACCTCCGCCAGCCGTTCTTGTGAAATGGCGGCCCCTAACTGAAGGCGGACTTCCGTTTCGACGGCCTTCGTGACGTGGGTTTCGAGCGTCTTGCCGACCATGTCCGGGAGCATTTCCGCGATTTTCTTTTCGGTTTTTCCGGACATGGATTGCAGCAGTTGTCCGAACAACCCTTTCATCGCTTCTTCCGGTTCGGTCGCAGGAGGAGTTGGAGAAGCCGTAGCTGTTCGCTGAAGGGTGATGGGAGCATCTTTCTTGTCCTGCGCGTTCGCCTGCAAGTGAAACGGAAAGGTGACTTCGGGTTCCTCGTCCGGGGAGCCCGCTTCCACCGCCAGATCATCGTCGGAATCGGTGGCGCTCGACGTCGGGGGCCACGAACGCTTCTTTTTCCCGCCGCCCGTCTTTGGAGTGCCCGGCCGGTCGAGGTCTTTGATCAAGTCCAGAAGGTTTTCCGACTGAAAGGGTTTCTTGAGGAACGCCTTGAC
This sequence comes from Nitrospira sp., assembly GCA_035277085.1. Taxonomy (GTDB): domain Bacteria; phylum Nitrospirota; class Nitrospiria; order Nitrospirales; family Nitrospiraceae; genus Nitrospira_C. The sequence goes on from DATELB010000275.1 coordinate 15,973, forward strand.
GCCGAGCGATTTTAAATGGGTTTCCTCCAATTTATCGCTGGCTCCGGTGAGGGCAATGATATAGGTGTCGCTCAAGTTGTCGAGTTTGTGGACTTCTTTGCAGAATCCCGAAAACGTCATGTTGTCGAGATGGTAGTCGGTGATGATCAGCGAGGGACTCATTTTTCTGGCTGCTTCCAGGGCCGCCGGTCCGTCTTGAAACCCAATGACGTCATAGCCGGCCGGCGACGAGATCTGCTCGACCATCCGTCGAACCGCCGGACTGCTGTCGATGACAAAGATGGTAGATGGCACTTAAGTCTCCAATTTTATTGAGCTAGTTCGAAGCTAGCAGGGGGGGTACCCTTTGTCAAGAAAACGTCGGATAGATGCGCAGTAGGAATTAGGTTATTCTCCGAAGCGGCAACGGTTTTTCCGTGGCCAAGGAGCGCCATGAGTCAGTCGGTTCGAGTCGTATTTTTCGACGCCGCGGAAACGCTGTTCCATGTCAACGGCTCGGTGGCGGAGATCTATTTGCGATGTGCCGTCCCGTTTGGTTATCAGCCGAAGCCGGACTCCATCACTCTGATCACAGAAGCGTTCCGCCGGGCGTTTCACGATGCGCCCGCGCCGGTCTTTGCCGCCACCGAGTCCGCTCAACTCAAACAGAGCGAGCGGCTGTGGTGGTTCGATGTGGTGCACAACGTGTTTTACCGTGTAGGCATGTTCGAACGCTTCGACGAATTCTTCGAACATGTGTTCGGGGTCTTTGGCGATCCCGCTTCCTGGAAACTGTATCCCGAGGTGCCCGCAACGCTCCGCTCACTGCGGAGCCGAGGCCTTGAACTGGGCATCGTCAGCAACTTTGATTCCCGCCTGTTCAACGTGTTGAGAGGGTTGGAAATTGCCGATCTCTTCGACACGGTCACCATTTCCAGTCTGGCCCATGCGGCGAAGCCTTCGCCCAAGATTTTTAAATTGGCACTGGCGCAGCATGCCGTCGACCCGGGGGAGGCGATACATGTCGGAGATAGCGTGAGAGACGATGTTGAGGGCGCAACGAAAGCAGGTCTCCATGCGGTCCTCCTCGCACGGGGGGGGAAACCAGTTCCGCCAGGTATTCAAGCCATACACACGCTCGATGAGTTGGTGCCGCTGATCACTGCTGGAGAATCACGTTGAAATTTGAGATTGAAATCTGAGATGTGAGGTTGCTGCTCACAGCAGCAGCGGGACGACCTCTTTGGCCCGTCCGGTGAGCGCGATATCGACGATTCCGGATTGAGGCGTCGGGTCGGGATTGATCTCCGCCACGAACGCCCCGGCGTTCTTGGCGACTGACGCGAACCCGGCCGCCGGATACACGACGCCTGACGTTCCGATCACGAGCAGCACGTCGCACGATTGAAGAGCGGCCCCGCAGCGTGCAAGATCGCCCGCGGATAACGATTCTCCAAACCATACGATATGCGGCCGGAGCAGTCCGCGGCAGTGGCGGCACGAGGGAAGGATTTGAATCGGTACTTCGTGATTGTCTTCAATCAGGCCGCACACCGTACAGCGCACTTTCCAGATGTTGCCATGAATCTCAGACAATTGTTGTGAGCCCGCCGCCCGGTGCAGTCCATCGACATTCTGAGTAATCAGCCAGAAGTGTGCACAACGCCGCTCGAGTTCCACGACGGCCGCATGGGCTGGATTAGGCGTCTTGGTGGCGATCACTTCGCGCCGCCAGTTGTACCATTCCCACACCAAGCGCGGGTCGCGCTCAAACGCTTCCGGCGTGGCGAGATCTTCCGCGCGAAAGTTCCGCCAGAGGCCGTCGGAGCCTCGAAACGTCGGCACGCCGCTGTCCGCGGAGATGCCGGCGCCGGTTAAGATCGCCAGCGAGCCTGCTGCCGCGATTTTGTCTCTGACGATGGCGAGGTCGGAAGTCGAAGCCATGGCCCTCCCGCAGATCCGCCTCTGTGTGTCGCTTGCGCTGCATGCTATAGTAGGCGCGGCATTCAGGCAACCGAGGCGGATTTCAACAAGGGACCTCCATGAATCAGATTATGATGGTCGGGGCTGGTTCTGTGGGCGGGTATTTCGGCGCCCATCTGGCGAAGCATCATCCGAACGTGTCGTTTCTTTTACGGCGGAACACTTTGGCCGCGGTGCGCCAGCACGGGCTGCGAGTTCGCAGCGCCTCCGGGACCGTCACCGTGCATCCGCGTGCGGCCGCCGACGCCAAGGAACTTCCGGCGCCGGATCTGATCATCCTCGCCGTCAAGGCCTATGATCTCGACGAGGTCTTGTCGCAGATCGAGCCGGTCATGGCGGATGACACGGTCATTCTCACGCTGCAAAATGGGATCGACACCGAGGACCGCATCATCGAGCGGTTTAAGCGGGATTGCGTCGTGGGCGGGGTCGCCTTCATCTATTCCAAAATCGTGTCTCCCGGCTTGATCGTTCATTATAAGAAGGGAAATGTGGCAATTGGCGAGCTGATGGGCCATGAAAGCGAACGGATCGTGCGGATCCGGGACGTCTTCACGGGCGCCGGCATCCCCTGTCAGCTTTCGAAAGACATCCGGCGAAGCAAGTGGGAGAAGATGTGTTGGAATTGCGTTTTCAACCCTCTGACCGTCTTGATTGACGATAAGGTGTCGCGAGCGCTCGAGCATCCCGAAATGATGCACGTCATCCGGCAGATTGTCGCGGAGATCACCGCCGTATCTGCGGCCGTGAAAGTGCCGTTGCCGTCAGATATGCCCGATCGTGTCGTGAAGTGGACGCAAGAGATTCGGGACATCCATACGTCGATGTATGACGATTGGAAAGCGGGGCGGCCAACCGAAATCCGCAATCTCAACGGCTATATCGTTGAACAAGGCCGCGCCTTGGGCATTCCGACTCCGGTCAATGAGGCGTTGACGGCTATGATCAAGACGATCACGGACAAGCCGCGGTCCGGCCCGGGGGTCGTCGCGATCGACGGAGCCGTGGTTCAATCCGTCTCGCTGGACAGGACGGCGATGCGGCAGCTGCCTGATGAGCATCAGATCGAGGACATTACCTCCCGGATGCCGAGCATGCGAGGTCGCGCGGTCGCGGTGAAGGGATTGTTGGACATTCCCGCACTCGAGATCGACGCGGACCATGTCACCTTTCACTCCGCAGACGGCCAATATGCGGCCACTCTTACCCTTGCGCAAGCCAAGGAGTTCGGATTGTTGTTATACGAGTTGGACGGTGAAGCCCTTCCCGAAGGAAAGGGCGGGCCGTTTCGCCTGATCACTCCGGGCCTCGGCGATCTTTGCGCGAATGTGAAGGGGGTCAACCGGATTGAAGTTCGGAAAGGAACCGGAAAGGACACGAGGCCGTCCGAGCGGCCACCAGCATGCACCTCAGAGAAGCACCCATCATAGTCTAGCGAATCACCTGAATCGCCCGCCATCGCTCCGATCGGTACCGCCACAGCATGAGCGCCATTCGCAATGTCCAGTCGGCGATCATCGCCAGCCATACGTAAAACACCTCCAGGTGCAGCCAAACGCCGGTGATGAAGGCGATCGGGACACGCACGAGCCACATGCCGATCGTGGTGGCGACCATGATGAAGTGAGTGTCGCCCGCTCCCCGCAGGGAACCCGCCAGAACCATGGTGAGCGCCAAAGGGATCTGAAGCAGTGCGACGATCTTCAAAAAAAGCGTGCCGAGGTCGATCACGGATTCGTCGTTCGTAAAGGCGCGAAGCAGGGCGTAGGGAAAAAAGAAGAAGACAATGCCCATCAGCGACATGATGGCGAGCGCGAGCCGGTTGGCCTCCCAGTTTTCCAGTTTC
>DATELB010000276.1:0-39234 GCA_035277085.1 Nitrospira sp.
GTTCGTGCGCTGTATGGCTGCTCATATTGCTGACAGGATGCTGAAAATGGTTTGAGGCTTTGTTCTCGCATCGCTCGGACACTCGACATACCGAAAAGAGTATGCCTCGTATCCTTGCTTGCTGCGGCCTCGCCTCAAACCCATTTTGAGCATCCTCAATTGAAGGGTTGATTAGACTGTCGGATACGGGTTGACCTTATTTCCAGACTGCATCGGGATTCAGCTTGGCCGCTGGCTTGCCGCCCTTGATGTGCTCGTCCAGGATCGTGGCGACGTCCTGTTCCGTCACCTTCGAGTACCAGGTGCCGTCGGGATAGACGACCACGGTTGGTCCCTGCTCGCAAGGGCCGAGACAGGAGGAGCCGGTGACGAGGACGTCGGTCGGCATCATGCCCCGCTGCATGATGCCCATGTTGAATGCCATCAGCAACTGCGCGGACCCTTGGCTGCCGCAGGAGGGTTTGGGATGTCCCGGCGGCCGGGCGTTCGTGCAGACGACGATGTGGTATTTGGGTTTTGGCATGGGCTCCTCTAGGCTCCTCTATGTGAGATGTGAACTTCGCTGTTTGAGATCTTGCCGCATGCCTAATGCGGCCGGTAGGCTTGCCATTGGTCGATCACGTCCTGCGGAAATTTCCAATGCTTCAGGCCCTTGAGCACCCAATCGAGATAGTGATCCTTGGGTTTAAACTTGCCGATCGGCGTCGCTGCGTGGGTCGTGACGAGGATCTTTTCTCCTGCCTCGTTCAGCACCGTCACCTGCACATGGCGAAAAGCTTCCGGCGGCACGTCGTCCTCGAATTGATCGATCAGCTTCACGTCCTCGTCCGTCAATTCGAAGATCGCGCCCCAGACCTTCTCGCCCGGTGACGGGACGACGCTGGCGAGTCCGCAGCGCCACTGCGAGGACCAGCGGCAGAATTGGATCGTGTGGTCGGGGAGGGTGGCCAACATCTGGAACTGGTGTTCGGGCGCCCGTCGCTTGAGCTGTGTCGGATGGAGATTATCCGCGTAGAGAAAGAACTTCATAAGTGTGCATGACCTCTAAAATTAAAGCCTATTCTTCTAACATAACGACTTTCTGGGTGACAACTACCTCATCTCATTGACTTGGCGTGAGCCTGCTTCCTAATATGCCTGCCTCAACTGCGAGGGATGACCGCGCGATGGTGAAAATTATCCATTACGTCGTGCTCGGCGTGATTGCGCTGGGCGCCGTCTATTACGTGTGGACCAAGCCGCCCACGATCAATCCGATGATCGATCGACGTGGTGCCGACGCGCTGGCGATGGTCCAGACTCACCGCGCAGTGGGCTATCCGACGATCCTCCAGGCGATGACCGAGCACGTACGCTCGATGAAGGATCGCGGGTTGAACGCGCGGCTGGGCGAATGGCGGGTGAAGCAGGTGGACGGTGACATCTACGAAGTACGCATCCAGCTCCGGGACCGCGGCGTGAACGGCCAGTGGTTCGAGCGGGAGTTCATCTGGCACGCCAATCTCTCATTGAAGCGGGTGAATGCGGCTTCGCTGCCGGCGGATGGGATTACGCCAAAGCTGGAAGAAACCGACCAACCGCCGCCGGCCCCGAAACCAAACATCCTCGGACCGGCTTAGAATTTATTGAAGTCGGCTGGAATGGCGATCTGAATCTCCTCGCCTTGAACACGGACCGGACAGCAGGCGACCGTGAAATTGGGGTTGCCCTCGCGCTCTCCCGTACGCACGTTGAATTGCCAGCCGTGCCAAGGACACGTTACGATCTCTCCGGCGAGTGAGCCTTCGCCGATCGGTCCTCCTGCATGAGGGCAGGTATTGTCGACGGCAAAAAACGACCCGTTCACGTTGAACAAAGCGATCCAGATTCCTTTGACGTCGACCGTCCTCCCGGTTCCGGGTGGAATCTCTACGACTTTCGCAACCGTCACAAATTCAGACATGCGGCCTCAAGATTTAATGCGATTGTAATCTCGACTGTGGTCAACGGCTCCGCAGAATGGCTTCCAGAGCTTGATTTCGGCTAAATCTTATGGCATAGAACATAACCGAGCGTAACCCAGACCGATACAAGGCCCTTCTCACGAAAGGAGCCTCGGTTGGGAATGAGGTTGTTGAATGGAAATGACCCTCCTGCTCAACTCTACGTATGAACCCCTGCGTGTCGTCCATTGGCAAAAAGCGATTGCTCTGCTCTGGCAAGGGAAAGTCGAAGTCCTCGAAGTCTATGACCGCGAAGTCCATGGAGTGTCGATCTCGTTCAAGCTGCCCGCCGTCATGCGGCTCCTCAAGCTGGTCCGGCTAAAAGATAGCCATCGCGCCGTTAAGTTTTCCAGGATCAACATCTTCACCCGGGACGGGTACGTCTGTCAGTATTGCCGCACCAAATACCGGACGGAAGAACTGACCTTCGATCATGTGGTGCCGATCGCGAAGGGCGGGCGGAAGACGTGGGAAAACATCGTCACCGCGTGCTGGCGCTGCAACAATCGCAAGAGCGGCAGGACGCCGGATGAAGCGGGCATGCGGCTGATGAAGCGGCCGGTGAAGCCGCGCTGGAGCCCCATCGTTACCATTACCATCGGGATACGCAATACGCCGGAAAGCTGGCGCGATTATCTCTATTGGAATATGGAGCTAGATGCAGATTCAGGTCCTTGAAGAGATGTTGAAACACTAACTTTCTCACCCGCCCGCCCTGTGCGGTTTCTTCTCACCCTCCCAACCCACCGATTGCTTGCAATCGAGTATACCGCGACGCGCACTGTTCCTAAGCGCTTCGTTCTCACCTCGTTCATTGTTTCACTGAGTCTAAAATGATCTCTAGATCCCTCCCGCCCGGAAGTGTCGGATTCTTCGCATAGCGGCCTTCGATGTCGCCCGGCTGCGCCGGACCTGCTTGTCCGTCGCGATCGAGTCTCGCGATCACGTCCACCATCCCGCGCAGCTCCGCGCCCTGGACCATCACGTCTTTGTTTGTGATCTCAAAGGGCACAGGGAATTTGGGGTTCTCGATGCGCGTGGCGGCGACGGGTCTGGGCGTCCCGCCCGGTCTGCGCACGATCACGAAGAGGACGTCTGTCGGCCGGACCTGGTCGGCCAGCGCGGGAGAAATCACGACCTGGCCCGCGATGACGCCTTCTCCGCCCTTCGGGTCGAACACATGCGCCAAGCCCAACCATGCGGCGATCGCCGCGAGTGCGATGATGCCGCCGGCCATACCAACGGCGCCGAATTTATATGCGGCCATTCACGATCCCTTCGCGAAATGGTGGTAAAAAGGGCTGCATTATAGCGGTCTTCCTCAAAAAAAGGATAGCGAACGGTTTACGCTGGAAAAGGCTCTGTTGTATGATGACCCTCCTTTTGGAACTGGAGGAACGTCATGGCAGCGAATCCTGGTTTCCCGATGACGCTCGACGTCAAAGGCTATGTGGTCCTGGTCTTAGGCGGCGACGAAGAAGCGGCGGAAAAGACTCAGCGGCTGTTGGATGCGGGCGCGAAAGTGATTGTCGTCTCTCCGACGCTCCACGATCGACTCAAACAGCTGGCCGCCTCCGCGAAGGTGATTCATCGCGGCCGGCAGTTCCGTGAAACGGATTTGGAAAGCGCAACCCTGGTGCTCAACATGATCCGCGGCGACAGAGATTTCGCCCGTTCGTTGTTCGCTAAAGCCCGCGAGCGCAAGTTCTTGCTGTGGTCCGTGGACTTTCCGGAAGCATCGACGGCGAACATGCCGGCAGTCGTCGAGGCGGGTCACGCGCGTGTGGCCATCAGCACGAGCGGCATGGCGCCCGCGTTATCCGGATTCATGAAAGAGGATCTCGAGCGTATTTTGGACAGTGAGTTCGTCGCGTTTGTCGAATGGCTCGGCCAACTGCGCGAACAGGCCAAGGGCAATGAGCCGGACGTCGAGAAACGGCGCACGATGCTGCGCGAAGCCTTGGACGGCTTCCGCCTGCTGGGCAAGGTGCAGTACCCGAAAGTCTGGCTGGATGAACGGGCCGCAGCCGGAGCCTCAACCGCTAGCAAAGCCAAACCGTAACGTCGAAGAAAGGAACTGCATGGTCCTTCTGGAATTTAGCATGTCCCCGCTGGGCAAAGGGGAAAGCGTCAGCAAGTATGTCTCTCGCTCGTTGGACATCATCGACAAGAGCGGCGTCGCCTATCGGTTGAATCCGATGGGAACGGTCCTCGAAGGCGAATGGGAGGAAGTGTTTGGCGTCGTGCGCAAGTGCTACGAGCGGATGAAGAAGGATTGCAACCGTATCTCCTGCAGCATCAAAGTAGATTATCGCAAGGGTCATTCGGGCCGGCTGGTGTCGAAAGTCGCCAGCGTGGAAAAGACCCTGAAACGGGCCATCAAACAGTAGTCAAGCAGTAGCAGTCCGCATCGCGAGGGCGCCGGTCACGGGCGCTCTCTCAACGTCTCCCGCGTTTGGGCAAGGAGTGCTCGCTCATGCACGATCGTGTAGCGGAAGACGTTCGTCCGGGGTCCCCCACAATAGTTCTGCTTCCGAAGCATCGTACCATCCTCGAGCGAGAATACTTGGAATTTCGCCCATTCGGTATGGACGAACAGGGTGAGAAGATCCGCGATTTGACGGGCATGAGCATCCGGGCGACGGTCATCTACCTGGAAACGTCGGTCGCGAGGCAGCATGGCCAGCAGGCCGGCCTGCTGGCGGTCCAGGAACTCTGCGTGCTGTTGAATCAGCGCATCAAAGATCCCGTCTATCACGTCACGCCGGCCTTCCTGAAAAACGCCTGGAACAGCTACTCGTATGAATTCACGGCCTACCTGTACGAGTTCTGCGAACGCATCTCCGGCGATCCGCAGTTCGTCTTCCGCGGGGGCATGGAAAAAGCGTCGCCGATCATGCAGGTGCTCGCAAGGCCGTTTTCGCTTGGGCAGATCTACGGGATGTTCCCCTATTTCGGCAATAAGTTTGCGTCCGGATCGATCGAGTGCCGTGTGCTCGGTGTGACGGCACGATCCGCGACGTTGGCCATGCGCTTTTCCGACCGTACGCTGCGGCAATTCGGCCCGTACCGCCGACGGTGCAGCTTTTTGATGTGTCAGGCCGCACAGGGCATCATGGCGGCCGTACCTGCTCAAGTCCACGGGCTGGCGCCCGCGACGGTGACGGAAATCTCGTGCATTGCCAACGACGAGCCGTGGTGCCAGTGGGACATTGCTTGGACTGCGGAGCCAAGCGGCGGATGGATGCGGCGCATGTGGCAGACCTCGAAATCGGGTCCGGCGGTGTCGGAGCCAGGCTCTCAGTCGCTCGATGAGCTACCCAATGTTTCTCCGGTGACCGCACGGCCAGAGTCAGCCTCTGGCGTCCCATCGCCTGTTCCTTCCTTTTTCCTTCCTACCTCACAAGGGCAATTCGGCGGCTACCTCTGGGCGATGGCGGGAGGCGCTCTCACCTCCGTCCTCCTGCGAGTCGTCTATCCGACGATGAGCCTCGGCGAAGTATTGCTCGCGGGAGTGATTCCTGTCCTGGTGGCGGGCATCTGGATCAATTGGCGGCTGAGACGAGCAAGCCAACGCCGCGAGGCGTTGATTCAGGAGCAAATCACCTTTGTCGAATCACGTCATGAGGAATTACGCGAAGCCTATTTAGAGCAGGAACGGACACGCGTGGATCTGCGCCGATCCCTGAACCATCTCACGGTGCTTCACCGCGCCGGGTTGCTGTTCAGTTCGACCCTCGACCGGGAAGCGCTGCTGGAGAGTGTCTTGGAATCGTTGACGCGCGACCTGCATTTCGACCGGGCCATGATCTCGTTCTATGACCATGTGCGCCGTGTCACGACCGATGTTCGCCTGGTGGGCGTCCCGCCGGAGATTCAGGCGTTGGCCCGCGCGCATGAAACCCCGATCACCGATCCCGACTCTCTTGAAGGAACGGTCCTACTCCAAGGGAAGCCGCTCTTGATTGGTGACATGCAGCACTACGCCGGCCGCATGCATCCTCAGACTCAGCGCCTGCTTCGGCTGACGGGCACCAAGTCGCTCCTGGCGGTGCCGCTCAGGACGAAGGATCGCGTCCTCGGCAGCATGATCGTGGATCGCAAGCAGGAGCATAGCCTGACGCAGGAGGATTTGGATTTGATGGTCACGTTCGCTCACCAAGTCGCGATCGCGCTCGATAACGCGTCCGTCTATCAGCAGATCGAAGAGCTGAACGTGGGATTGGAAGCCAAGGTCCGTGAGCGGACGAAGGAACTCGAGCAGGCGGACAGGCTGCGCTCTCAATTCCTCTCGCACGTCTCGCACGAGTTGAAGACGCCGATGACATCGATCAAGGGCTTCTTGCAGAACATGCTGGACGGTTTGACGGGTGCGGTCAATGAGAAGCAGCAACGGTATCTCTCGCGGATGCTGGACAATTCGGACCGCCTGATCCGGATGATCGAGGATTTGTTGGATCGCACGAGAATCCAGACCGGCAAACTCGAGCTCACGCCGGCGGTGCTCGACCTGGGGCAATGCGTGGCCGAGGTGGTCGAGCAGCTGCGCCCCCTGGCGCAGGCCAAGCGGCAACGGCTCGAGGCCGTCTACCCCATGGGCCAAGCCCGCGTCTCGGCGCGGGCAGGGTGGGCGGGTGAGAATGAGGGCGAGCCGGAGGCGCCGCTGCTGGTGTTGGCCGACCGTGACCGCCTCGTCCAGATCGTCATCAACCTCGTGCAGAACGCGTTGAAGTTCACCCCCGAGGAGGGCGCCATCATTGTGACGGTTGCGAAGGAGAATCATCGGCATGCCGGCGTGACGGTGGCTGACACCGGGCCCGGTATTCCATCCGAATCTCTCGAGAAAATCTTTGATCCGTTTTTCAGGGTCGCCGCTACGAGAACGACAGCCAAAGGCCTCGGCCTCGGCTTGTCGATCGTCCGCACGCTCGTCGAACTGCATGGCGGGACGATCGAGGCGCGTCGTCCGGAAGGCGGGGGAGGGGAGCTGCATTTTACGCTGCCATTGCGGTTTGCGGCGGGCTCTGGCAGCGCCGCCTCGGACAGCGGCCGCTGGATCCTGGTCGTCGACGACGACAAGGATATTCGTGACCTGCTGGAGGATCGTCTCCGCGCAATGGGGTATCAGGTCGAAACGGAAACCGACGGATTGCGCGCCTTGAAAGCGGCCGGTTCGGGCCGCTTTTCCGGCCTGATCCTCGACATCGGCCTTCCTTCGCTTGACGGCATGGAGGTTCTGAAGCAGATCCGGCAATCCGATGAACGTCTGCCGATCATCATGGTGACGGCCTCAGGCGCCAAAGAGACCGCCATCAAAGCCATCAACCTGGGCGCGCAGGCCTATCTGTTGAAGCCGTTCGACGTGGAGGAATTGCAAGAAGTGATTACATCCTGTTTTCGACGTTCTGAAGTTTGAGATGTGAGATTCGAAGGAGGTGGTATGACGCGTCCCTGGTGCCGAATCGTGATGGCCGGAATGCTGCTGCTTGTCTCGTGGAGCGGTTTTGCCGGTCCGGCTCTTGCGCAGGTGCCGAGGATTCAAGGGCAGGGGACCGCGGCAAGCGGGATGGGCAATGCGTTCTCGGCGCAGGCCGACGATCCATCGGCGCTTCATTATAATCCCGCCGGCATGACTCAACTCCGCGGCGTGGAGTTCATGACCGGTGTGCTGCTTTCTGGAGGGACCACCAGCTTCACGAGTCCCACCGGCGCCACGGCCACCGGCGACCGCAGCGGCAGCGTCGCCTGGCCGCCGCCCGGCCATCTCTATCTGACCGCGAACTTGAAAGATCTGGGCGTCACGGCGCTGGGCGACCTCACTGCCGGTATCGGCGTGACCGTGCCGTTCGGGTCTCTTACACGATGGCCCAACGACGGACCGTTTCGGACGGCGACCACGTTCAACAGCCTGCCCCTGCTCGATATCAAGCCGACGCTGGCCTACAAACTCACGGAGGATCTCTCGATTGGTCTCGGCGCGGATATTTACACTTTTTCAGGCCTCTTTGGAGAAGGCCACGTCGAACGAGAATCCGTGTGGCCGGGCGGCGGCGGCATCCCCGCGGGCGCTCAGGTCGAGTTGTTCGGTTCGGATACGGCCGCCGGCTTCAATGCCAGTCTGTTGTACACCGCCATCAGGAACGCCGATGGAAAACCGGTCGCCAACATTGGAATCGTGTACCGCAGCCAGGCCACGCTGCATTTGAACGGAGCATTCCTGGCCAATGGAGCCAAGGTCTCGGATGCCACGGCGACCTTCGTGCTCCCTCAAGTGATCACCGGTGCCGTGGCGCTCTGGCCGGTGCGGAACCGGCAGCGCGAATGGAAACTGGAAGTGGACGTGGATTATGTCGGCTGGAAATCGGTGCGGAATCTTGACGTGCACTTGGCCAACGGAGCGACCATTCCACAGCCCTTGAATTGGCGCAGCACCTATGCGGTGATGATCGGCACCGAGCACAAGTGGCTCGCCCTTGAGTCCCTTCCTGCCTGGGAGATTGCGCTGCGTGCCGGTTATACGAATCAGCAAACACAAATGCCGGATTTCGGCTTCGATCCTGGCAGTCCTTCCGCCGATGTCAATATTGTCGGCGGCGGATTAGGGCTGGTCTGCAAAGCGCAGGGAAAGTTTCTCGGTCTGATTCCTTGCGGCGACTTAGGCGTCGGCCCCGTCAGGACGAAGCTCATCGGCTTGGATCTCTCGTACCAGGCCGCCCTGTTTGAGGAGCGAACGATCGCCGGAAACCGCAATCCGACTGTGAATGGAGTGTACAAGACGACGCTGCATACGGGCGGCGTCTCCATCCGAGTGGCCTTTTAACGGGTGTTGAAAAGAGTATTTGCTTCGCAATCGGTGGGGTTGGGCGGATGAAAACGTCGACCTTTTTGAAGGGTCCGAAGGGTCATTGTCACTTGGTGTCTGTGTAGACGCGGGGAATGCGCGGCCCGATGGCACAGAGGACTTCATAGGGAATGGTCTCGGTGGAGTCGCCGATGTCACTCGCCCGGATGGCATCCTCCTCGTCGCGGCCGATCAGCGTGACGGTGTCCCCGACGCGCACGGACGGGACGTCCGTGACGTCGACCATCGTCATATCCATGCAGATCAGGCCGACGATGGGAGCACGTTTGCCCTTGATGAGGACGAACCCTCGATTGGAGAGGCGCCGGCTATAGCCGTCCGCGTAGCCGATGGGCAGCACGGCGATCGTCGAGGCGCGTTTCGCCACAAACGTCCGGTTGTAGCTGACGGTCTCGCCGGGCCTTATCGTTCGCAGCTGCATCACGGTGGTGCGAAGGGCCAGCACAGGCAGCAGCCGCGGGCAGGGGATGCTGTCCGGCAGCGTATGGTAGCCATACAACATGATGCCGGGCCGTACCAATGAGAAGTGCGATTGAGGATAGCGGACGATTGCCGCACTATTGGCGACATGCACGAGGGGTATCGTGATGCCACGCTGCTCCACTTGCTCGAGCAGCCCGCGAAACGTCTTCAGCTGCAGTTCCGTGTGACTGGGATCGTCCCCGTCGCTGTCCGCGAGATGTGTCATGAATCCTTCAATGCGGAGGGATTTCCATCCCGGCAACGCGTTGAACAAAGACGCGAGCTCCGAGGGAGAAAATCCCAGCCGCCCCATTCCTGTATCGACTTTGATATGGATGGGAAACGGTTGTGCCCCTCCCTCCGCAGCTTTCGCCAGGGCCGGAAGCAGACGCTGCTCCGTAATGACCGGGGTGAGGCGGTGCGCGATGAGCTCGGGCGTGTGCTTTTCGAACAGGTCGACGAGTACGAGGATGTCGGCGTTGATGCCGGCCTCCCGTAGCCCGATGCCTTCCTGGATGGAGGCGACCGCGAGTCGGGTGACGCCCGCTTGTACCAAGGCGCGGGACACTTCGATGGCGCCATGTCCGTAGGCGTTGGCCTTGACGACGGCCATGATGTGGGAGTTAGGCCTGAGACGCTCTCGAATCTGCGAGAGATTGTGGACGAGGGCGGAGAGATCGATGCTGGCGTAGGTGGTGTGCAAGTTACTTACGGTGTTGCCGCCTCGGCCAGCTGCGGCCGCCCGCGGAGCGAAGCGTCTCGGCGCTTCGGGGTTGGGCGGGTGAAAAACTTAGACGTCTTGATCAGCCTGCAGCATGCTCTATCCTGAAAGGTCTACGATCAGACTTCCAGGATTTCCTGTTCCTTTTTCTTGATCGCGTCGTCTATCTTTTGCACGTATTGATCGGTCAGCTTTTGAATATCCGCTTCCGACTTTCGCAGTTCGTCTTCCGTCAATTTGGCATCTTTCTGCAGTTTCTTCAACTCTTCGTTGGCATCCCGCCGGAATCCCCGGATGTGGACCTTCGTATCTTCCCCATGTTTTTTGCAGATCTTGGTCAGTTCCTTGCGGCGCTCCTCCGTCAAAGGGGGCAGCGGCACACGAATGATTTTGCCGTCGTTGGAGGGCGTGACGCCCAATCCCGACATCGAGATGGCCTTCTCAATCTCCTTGATCAACTGCGGCTCCCAAGGTTGGATCGTGATCAGCCGGGCCTCGGGCGTGGAGAGATTGGCTACCTGCCGGAGCGGCGTCATCGTGCCATAGTAATCGACGCGGATGTTGTCCAGCAGGGCTACGGACGCGCGGCCCGTGCGCAGTCCGCCCAGGTCGCGCCTCAAGTGTTCCAGGGCGCCGTCCATCTTTCCCGTCACGCTTTGGCGTATGGTGGCTTGGTTTGACATGACGAACTCCAGTCCAAGTGAGCGCGTGCGGCTAGCGCTTGTCGGCCGTCACGGTCGTGCCGATCGGCTCGCCCATGGCCACGCGCTTGAAATTACCCGGGACCTTCAAGTTGAACACCACCAGCGGCAGCTGGTTGTCCATACAGAGGCTGATTGCGGTGGAATCCATGACCTTCAGATGCTGATTAAGGATCGACAGGAAGGAGATGTTCTCGTATTTCTTGGCCGAGGGGTTCTTGGCCGGGTCGGCATCGTAGATGCCGTCGACCTTCGTGCCTTTCATGATGACCTGGGCGCCGATTTCCATGGCGCGCAACGCCGCGGCGGTGTCGGTGGAAAAATAGGGATTGCCGGTCCCGCCGGCAAAAATAACGACTCGTTTCTTCTCCAGGTGGCGGATGGCGCGTCGGCGGATGTAGCCTTCCGCCAGTTGGCGCATTTCGATCGCCGATTGCACGCGCGTCATGACGCCCGAGCGTTCGAGCGCATTTTGAAGGGCCAGCGCGTTCAAGATCGTGGCCAGCATGCCCATGTAATCGGCGGAGGCGCGCTCCATGCCCGACGCACTGGCGGCGATGCCGCGGAAGATGTTGCCGCCGCCGATGACGACCGCAACCTCCGTGTCCAGCTTGACGACTTCCGCGATTTCCTGGGCGAGGCCTTCGAGGACGGAGGGCTGAATGCCGTAGCCCTGCTCACCGGCCAACATCTCTCCACTGACCTTGAGGAGGATGCGCCGGTATTTTGCAGAGCTCATGCTTCGCCTAATTGATAGCGTGTGAAGCGGCGGATGTTCATGTTCTCGCCGATCTTCGCGATCTTCTGGGCGAGCAGGTCTTTCACCATCACGGCGGGGTCCTTGATGAAGGCTTGTTCCATCAAACAGCTTTCCTGGTAGAACTTCTCCAGCTTGCCGTCGACGATCTTGGGCCACGCGGCCGGCGGCTTGCCCATCTCTTTGGCCTGTCCCTCATAGATCGCCCGTTCCTTGTCGACGACCTCCTTGGGAATGTCCTCTCGCTTGACGTACGTCGGCTTGGCGGCGGCGACTTGCAGGGCGAGGTCGTTGACGAAGGCTTTGAATTCCTCATTGCGCGCAACGAAGTCCGTTTCGCAGTTGACTTCGATCAGCACGCCGATTTTTCCGCCCATGTGAATGTACGCGTGGATCAGGCCCTGATTGGTTTCGCGGCCGGATTTCTTCTGCGCCGCGGCGAGGCCTTTCTGTCTCAGGTAGTCGATCGCTTTCTCGATGTCATCGCCGGTTTCCTGCAGGGCCTTCTGGCAGTCCAGAATGCCGGCGCCGGTCTTCTCTCTCAGTTCCTTGACTAATGAACTTGCTCCAGCCATGCGTAATCGTCCTTCTTCGCCGCAAGAAATAAAATGTGTGCAGTCGTTCGATCCGAAGGCTATGACGCAGGGGCGGCAGCCAGCGATGCGGTCGCGGCCTTGTCGTCTCCGGCGGGACTCGACTGGAATTCAGCCTCGTCGCGTTGCGTGCGCAAGTGGGCGCCTTCGATGCAGGCGTCGGCGATGCGCGACGTAATGAGCTTGATCGAACGAATGGCGTCGTCGTTTCCTGGAATCGGATACGTGATGTTGTCAGGATCGCAGTTGCTGTCGACGATGGCGATGACGGGAATTTCCAGCCTGGTCGCCTCCTGGACCGCAATCCGCTCAACGCGCGTGTCGAGCACGAACACCGCGCCCGGCAGACCGCGCATGTTCTTGATGCCGGTCAGGAATTTCTGCAGCTTCACGATCTCTTTCTGCTTCTGCGCGATCTCTTTTTTTGTCAGACCGTATTGAGCCGGATCCGCCAACATGCCTTCGAGTTTTTTCATCTTGTCGATGCTGCGTCGGATCGTCTGGAAGTTCGTCAGCATGCCGCCCAGCCAGCGCTGATTCACGTAAAACATGTTCGCGCGGACTGCTTCTTCTTGAAGGATTTCCGCCGCTTGGCGCTTGGTGCCGACGAACAGCACGGACTGCCCAGAGGCGACGGTGTCGCGGACGAAGGCATAGGATTGTTCCATCCTGGCAACCGTCTGCTGCAGATCGATGATATAAATGCCGTTGCGCTCGCCGAAGAGGAACTTCTTCATCTTCGGATTCCAGCGGTTGGTCTGGTGACCAAAGTGCACGCCGGCTTCCAACAATTCCTTGATTGAAACGACTCCCATACCTTCACCTCCCCTCAAGGCTCGCAGAGCGCCAACAGGCGAGGGGGCATGCCCCCTTATTCTCAAGCCAAGCGACGTCAATGACGTCGATGTATATTTTGATAATTTCCCTCTTGCTCGCCCTGGCGGGTAGAGGGAGCTTGGATACGGACCCCAGAGCCTTGGAACGTTAGCACACCGTTCCTTGGTTTACAAGGATGGATTAAAGAGAATTTTATTTAGGATCGGTAGCTTGCGTTGATCCGGACGTAGTCGTAGGACAGGTCTGTCGTCCACAGGTGCGCACCGTGTGCCCCTTGGCCCAGCCCGACGGCAATCGTGAACTCTTTGCGCTGAAAAACCTTGGCAATTCGGCGTTCTGCGCCGGGGCCGAGGCCGACCCCTCCGCGCACCATCGGGACGCCGCCGAAGGAAAGCTTCACCTTGGAAGGGTGGATCGGCACCCCGGCACGGCCGACGGCTGCCATCACACGCCCCCAATTGGCATCTTCTCCGAACAGCGCAGTTTTGACGAGATTTGAGGTCCCGATCGTCCGGGCCACTGTACGGGCCTGGGCTGAGGTCGCGGCGCCGGTCACTTCGATTTTCACGACCTTCGTCACGCCTTCTCCGTCGCGGCAGATGGCCAAGGCTAACGCCTCGCACGCGGCGGTGAGCAATCGGGCAAACTGGCGGAAGCCGCGAGTGCCTTCCCTGATTTGCGAATTGCCGGCCATGCCATTGCCCAGACACAGGACGGTGTCGTTCGTGCTGGTATCGCCGTCGACCGAGATGCAGTTGAAGGACGAATCAATCGCCTCCACGAGCGCCCGTTGCAGTGCCGGTCGCGTAATCGACGCGTCGGTCGTCAAATAGCCGAGCATCGTGGCCATGTCAGGGTGGATCATGCCGGACCCTTTCGCCATCCCGCCGATGGTGATCGTCCGGCCGTTGATGCGCGCGCGGCGCACGACTGATTTCGGTGTGAGATCCGTCGTCAAGATCGCGCGGGCGGCTTCAGCGCCGCCGCGGCGACTGAGGCGGTGGACGAGCTTAGGCAGCGCTTTTACGATGCGGTCGACAGGAAGCGCACGCCCGATCACGCCGGTCGATCCGATGAAGACTTCGTGGACGGGACGGTTCAAGATCCGGGCGACCAGCACGGCGGTCTTCTGTGCCGCGGCCATCCCCTGGCGGCCGGTGCAGGCGTTCGCGTTTCCGCTATTCACGAGAATCGCCCGGCCGACGCCGCGACGCAAATGCAGGCGGTCGAGGATCACCGGCGCGGCCACCACTTGATTGGTGGTGAAGACGCCGGCGATGGGACCGCTCTGCTCGGAGACGACCAGCGCCAGATCGAGCAAGCCGGCTTTCTTGATGCCGCAATGCAGACCGGCGGCGCGAAAGCCGAGCGGCGCTGTAATGCCTCGAGAGTCGTGCTGGCTCATGCGGAGGTAGTCATGGCGTGCAGGAGGCTAGGGATACGCGGCCGGAGCGCTCAAGCCGGTCTCTTCCGGCAGTCCGAGCATCAGGTTCATCGCTTGGATGGCCTGACCAGCCGCGCCCTTGACGAGGTTGTCGAGTGCCGCGACGGTCACGATCCAACCGGCACGCGCATCGGCATACACGCCGATATCGCAATAGTTCGAGCCTTTAATGTAGCGGGGATTCGGCACCACCTCATGCGAAAGGCGGACGAACCGGTCGTTTTTGTAGAACGTCTGATAGAGCGCGCGCAGGTCCGCAATCGGCGTAGGGCTTGTGAGGCGGCAATAGGCGGTGCTGAGGATGCCGCGGTTCATCGGGACGAGATGCGGCGTGAAGGCGACCGTGCTTGTGTCGGCCTTGACCGGTGCCGCGCCGGCATGACGTTGGACGAGGGCGAGGAGTTCCTGCTCGATCTCCGGAATATGGCGATGCTGACCGATCTTGTACGGCTCGAGTGATTCGTGCGCTTCTGGGAAATGATAGGGAAGCGCTGGACTGCGCCCTGCGCCCGAGATGCCGGACTTCGCATCGATGACGACCGTGTGCGCCTCCACGAGGTCTTGAGCGAACAGGGGAGCCAGTTGGAGAATGGCCGCAGTCGGGTAGCAGCCCGGCGACGCGACGAGCTTCGTTTTCGCGATCGCCTCTCGATGGAGTTCGGGAAGTCCGTACACGGCTTGCTTGAGCAAATCGATATGCGTGTGCGGCGTTTGATACCAACGTTCGTAGGCCGCCGGATCTTTAAGGCGGTAGTCGGCGCTCAAATCGACGACGAATTTTCCTGTGGCCATGCAGGAGGCGACCGGGTCCAAGGACTTTGTATGGGGCAGAGCGAGAAAGACGGCATCCGCCTGCTGTGCGATCGTTTCCGGCGCGAGGGCTTGAAATGTCAGCGGTACCAATCCGGCCAAACTCGGAAACACTGAGCCGACGGAGGCGCCGGCGGACTTCTCCGATGTGACGGCAATCAGTTCAAAATGGGGATGGAGCGCGACCAGACGGACCAATTCCGCTCCGGCGTAACCGCTGGCTCCTGCAATGGCGATACGAATCTTTCTCATAGTTGCCCACGGATGACGCAAAAGCCGATATTTTCACCCGGCCAACCCGGCGTACTCTCTCTCAGCCGCCCAACCCACCGATTGCTTCGCAATCGATGCCCCGAGACGCGCCTTTCACCAGGCTGCGTTCTCGCTACGGACTTTTTCATCATCCACTCTCTCGTGGACTGTTTATAGCTGTAGACATAAAAAAAGGGAAGGCCGAAGCCTTCCCTTTTCGTGAATGCCGGCTTCGGCAATTACCGTTTCGAGTACTGGAACCGCTTTCTGGCGCCCTTTTGGCCGTACTTCTTCCGCTCTTTCACTCTGGAGTCGCGGGTCAGCAGGCCTTCCTTCTTGAGAGGAGCGCGCAAGGGTTGACTTAAGCTGACCAACGCGCGAGCGATGGCATGGCGCAATGCGCCTGCTTGCCCCGTCGGTCCGCCGCCGTGAACCGTCGCCTTGATGGAAAACTTGCCGGTCACGCCCGCCATTTCCAGCGGAAGTTGAATGATCTGGCGCAGGGTCAGGCGGGGAAAGGCCTTTTCGAGCGGCTGATCGTTGACGGTGATGTCACCGGCGGTGCCGGTCACCCAGGCACGCGCGATCGCACATTTCCTTCTACCGGTCGCATACTCAGTTGCTACTGCCATGCTCTCTCTCCTTGATTAGTTCAACGTGATCGTTTCCGGATTCTGCGCTTGATGCGGATGGGTCGCGCCGGCATAGACGCGAAGCTTCTTGGCCATGTGATTGCCGAGAGGAGTCTTGGGCAGCATGCCTTCGATCGCCTCCACGAGCAATCTCGTTGGATCCTTGCGAAACACATGCTTCGCGGTCGCGGTCTTCAAGCCTCCCGGGTAACCCGAATGGCTGCGATACAGTTTAGTGTCCATCTTATCGCCGGTCAGCCGAATTTTTTCCGCGTTGACGATTACCACATGATCGCCCATGTCGACGTTCGGCGTAAACGTCGGTCGATGCTTTCCGCGGAGCATTCCCGCCACCCTCGCCGCCAACCGCCCCAGGGTCTTGCCCTCGGCGTCGACGAGATACCACTTCTCTTGCACATCGGCTGGTTTCTGTAAGTAAGTCGACATCTGGATCCGCGCTCCTTCACATCGAATGAATCAAGTCTCCTGCACTTCCTGCTGGTTGCCGCTCTTCTGTTCCTGTTTCGCCAGCCATTGCTCGAGATTGGCCGTGTTTCGACGCGCCAGCACGTCCTCCGTCACGTACAGCGGCGCCCGCGTCCTCAATGCCAGCGAGATCGCGTCGCTCGGGCGGGCGTCCACCGTCCGCTCGACGCCGTTGTTCTCGAGGTACACGGTGGCGTAGTAGGTGCTGTTTTTGACGTCGCCGATCACGACACGGCGCACGCTGACACTCAGGTGTTCCATGAAGCTCTTGATCAGATCGTGGCTCATCGGCCGCGGCGTCAGTGTCGTGTCGAGCGCCAGCTTGATGGCGTGTCCCTCCGCGGCTCCGATCCAGATGGGGAAGCTGTCTGCCCGGCCGTCCTGACGCGTGAGCACGAGGATTTTCGTATCGGTGTTGGTCTCGTCGACCACGCGGTCCACACCGTATTCCACGAGCCCCTGGTCGGACGACGACTTCCTCTGAGCCATCACTGATCCAATTTGCCGAAATCTTCCGGCTTCAGGTTTTCCAGCCACTGTTCGAGTTCTTCCGAGCTCTGTTTGTTCAGTACCGATTCCTTGGCGAACACCGGCGCATTTGAGCGCAGTGCGAGCGCGATGGCATCACTTGGACGGGCATCCACGGTGTATTCCGAGTCCTGATACATGAGGTGAATCTTCGCAAAATAGGTGTTCTCGTTGAGATCGGTGATGACGACGCTGATCACTTTCGCGTCGTATGCGTCGAGAATCGACTTCATGAAGTCATGCGTCATGGGACGGGGAGGGGCCACGTTCTCGAGGGCCATGCTGATCGCGCCGGCTTCCGCTTTGCCGACCCAGATCGGAAGCATTTCATGTCCCTCTTCGTCGCGCAGGACGACAATGTAGGCATTATTATAGGGGTCGAACATCAACCCCTTGAGATGCATTTGGGTAATCATGACAACCGACGCTCGCAGAGGGCGTCCCAAAGTCCTCGAAGACCGAAAGGAACTGTGCACCCTAACATTTTTGAATTTGGCCTGTCAACGAAGCTGGCGAGATCGCAGGAGAAAATCGGCTGATGCGCCCGATTGAAACGCCGGTGTCGCACCAAACGGCTCGCGTTAGCTTTGAGGGCGGTAGTTTTGATCCAGTTTCGACGTGTCCGCTTGTTCTCCGTCGAGCTTCAAGAACGCTTTCATCTGCTTTTTCACCAACTCGCGCCCACTTTCATCGCCCAAGTTCACTTGATACTCGTTAATCACCATGACGCGCATCGATTCCCATTTCTTCCAACAGGGCTTGCAGACCTTGGATTTGATCTCCGCCTCGAGCTTACCCATGAACAGCGGGTCCGTGATCGGTTCTCCCGCCTGGCCGCATGTCACGCACTGGACTTGGGTCACCACGTGTAGAGCCTCCCTTTCAGGCTTGCTTCTCATTCTAATAAGGAGCTGTACGACGAATTTTAGCACCGCGGTCGTCCCAAAGAAAAGAGGGAGGGCTCGAGTTCACGACAATTGACCCTTATAAGACTTCATGTTAGAAGTGGCGCCCTCCACTTTAAGCCCGGATGGCGGAACTGGCAGACGCGCCGGACTCAAAATCCGGTTCTCGCAAGAGAGTGGGAGTTCGACCCTCCCTCCGGGCACCATTTGGCACCATAACTAGCCCACTTGACTTGTTTTTTCGACTGGCCTATCATCCGCCTCCTAGTGTTATGAAATTTAAACGAATTCATGAGTCAATGATCGTCAAGTCCTGTTGTCCGTCATTTAACTTTTTATTTTCTAACTCACCAAGGAGGCAGCACATGCGTAAGGTGTTGGCGCTAGGAGCGGCAATTCTTTTTGTCGGCTCCGTGAGTGTAGCAGTCGCCCAGGAGCGGTTGCAGAGCAACCAATCTGGTATGGGCGTAGGCGAAGGGGTCGGTGACGTGTCAGGAAATAGTACGCGCGTAAATGTCTTTGATCGTACGAGCTTTCTTGATCGGTTGTCGCAGGCGGAAACCGTATATGGCCGTGTGTTGGGCGTCGATATTCCCGGCAGGAAGCTGCACCTGGAAAGCGGCGGCAGCTCTCACGATGAAGGTCGTGCGGGCGCCGGTTCGATGGCCTATCGCACCGTCTATTTCGATGACAAGACCAACATGGACCAGATCCGTACGTTGGAAGCCGGCGACGACATCATCCTGCAAGTATTTGAAGAGACGACGGCGGCACAGCCTTTCGGCACCGGCCGGAAGCTCGTCCGTGATATCAGCCTGCTGCGTGGAAACGAAAAGCTCGCAGGCTTCGGTGGTTTAGGTCAGCGTCCGAACCCGTCGACCGAGCGCGGCATCACGACCAACAGCGGTTCGACCACGGGCGGGATCAGCGGCGGAGTCCTTCCAGGCTCGGCACAAGGTGGTTCGATCACCACCACGATCGGCGAATTCACGGGTGCAGCGCCCTGCTGGAATTGTGAACCGCAGCCGGGCTGGGGTTATCAGACCGTGGCTCCGGAGACCAAGGTTCAAAACAAGTCAGACTACGGAACTGAGGTAACCAAGCCGAATCTGGTCAAGGGCCTACAATAAGCCAAGCATTCAGCGCATTGATGAAAGGGGCAGCCAACCGGCTGCCCCTTTTTCATTGGTGCGGCAGTAATGAGCAGCGGCCGTTGCGGCAGGATCCGCTCCTTGGTAGATTGATCCGAAAGGCTTCCGACAATGAACGAACAGGAACAAGCGGTTCGACCTGACGCCGAATTGGATTTGCGCGGGGTTATTTGCCCGTACAATTTCGTCAAGACGAAATTAAAACTCGAGACAATGGACGAAGGGCAGATTCTCTCGGTGATTCTGGACGCAGGCGATCCGATCCGTAACGTTCCGGCGAGTGTGAGTAATGAGGGACATGAAGTCCTCTCTCAAGAACCGCTCGACGCCTCCTTCCGCGTCATGATCAGGCGCCAGTAATCACGTCCGTCCCTTCTTTCCCGACAGGACCAGCGTCACTTCCGCATCGTCACCGATTGAGAACGTTTGTTTCAGCAACCTGGCCGCATCACCTTGGTAGATGCGTTCATCGGATTTCGTCATGTTGACGGCGATGATTAGTGTTCTGCCCGGGAGCAGACTGCGAAGTCGTTCGAGCACGCGGCGTACCGAGGAGGAAGGCGTAAACATCACGGTACTGCCGGCTTCATGGCGGAGAGAAGAAAGGAACCGGTCCAATTGCCGGCTCTCGCGCGGCAACCGCCCGGCAAACACGAGTCGATCGGCGCTGAACCCTGAGAGGGCGGCGGCCGCGGTCAACGCCGAGGGGCCGGGGATCACTGTCACTGAATGTCCGGCGGCCCGTGCAGCGGCGATCAATAGTCGCCCTGGATCATAGATCACCGGCATGCCGCTGTCGCACACGAGAGCAATGTCGTGTCCGGCTTCGAGCCGGTCGAGGAGGACCTCGATTTTTTCTTCATGGCCGCCTCCATATCCGGTGATCGTCGCGGCAATGCCATGATGGTCAAGGAGCGCGCGCGTGGCGAGCGGAGTTTCCGCCGCTACAATAGAGACCTTGCCCAGGATGGTACGTGCCCGAAGCGTCAGGTCATCCGGCGAGCCAATGGGCGTCCCGACGATGAACAGCGTGCCGGCGGGGCGACCATCGGCCTTCGATCGGGAGACTTTGCGAGAGGTTTGTTGACTCTTTTGACGACCCATCTATATAATTCTACGCGGGAATCTGGGCCAATTGTCCTGAAAAGTTCAGGGGATAGACCTCATGGCCGCTTTCTTCTTCATGGTCACAATGGCCCTCTATTTTGCGGCCACCGTTTCCTTCCTTGCGCTCTTGGTGCGGCGGGCCGACGCGCTCTCGACTTTTTCCCTCACGATTACCGCCGTGGGGTTCGGGACTCACACGGTTGCACTGGTCGCACGAATGCTGACCGGACCGGGGGCTTCCACTCCCAGCATTCATGAAGCCTTATCCTTTTTCTCCTGGATGTTGATTCTCGTGTTTCTCGCCGTCGAATTCCGCCATCGGCTCCATGTGCTCGGGTCGTTCATCGTTCCTCTGGCGCTGGTCTCATTGGTGTCGGCTGCGGCGCTGCCAGACACGGTGCCGACGCTTCAGCCGGTGTTCCGCACCTTGTGGGTGCATGTCACCTTGAGCATGCTCGGCACCGTCGGCTTTGCCGTGGCGTTCGTTGCCGGTGTCATGTATCTGATTCAGGACGGACTTCTCAAGTCGAAGCGATTCAACGTGCTTTACTCCAAGCTGCCCGCGTTGGATTTTCTCGACGACTTAAACCAACAGTCGATCGTCTTGGGATTCCCCCTTCTCACCCTCGGAATCATTACAGGGGCGATCTCCGCCGAATTCGCTCGCGGAACCTATGTGAACTGGAATCCCGAGCAGACCTGGGCGCTGGTGACGTGGCTCTTTTACTTCATCGTTCTGGTTGGACGGCTGACCGTCGGATGGCGGGCCAAGCGCGCGGCCTATTTGACGATCATTGGATTCGCCGGCGTCGTCCTCACTCTTATCGGCGTAGCTCTCAAAAGTTTTGGGTCGGTGTCATGAGGATGATGCAAAGACTTGCATGTTCACCGACCCGGCCCGTCCATTGCGTTGCAATCGATATCGCGGGATGCGCGTTTCACCAAGCTGTGTCCTCGCATTGCTCGGCTAGGCTTCGAGCCTGATATGCATATCGTCGTCGTCGGACTCAGCCATAAAACCGCGCCGGTGGAAATCCGGGAGAAGCTCGCCGTGCCCGAGAGCCGCCTGGGAGAGGCCCTCACGAGACTGTGCGGCTATTCAGGGATCAAGGAAGGCATGCTGCTGTCGACGTGCAACCGGGTGGAAGTCTATGCGGTCGTGGAGGAACTCGAGCCCGGCTATGGCCGTATTCAGGAATTTCTCGCTGACGCACACTTGTCCGTGGCTTCCGAACAGTTGACGCCTCATTTGTATTGGCAAACGGGCGACCGCGCCGTCGCACATTTGTTCCGAGTCGCTTGCAGCCTCGACTCGATGGTCGTCGGCGAGTCCCAGATCCTCGGGCAGGTCAAAGACGCCTTTGAAACGGCGCTCACTCATAAGACAACGGGCCTGATTCTCAACAAGGTGGTCAAGAAGGCCATCTCCGTGGCCAAGCGGGTGCGGACCGATACCAAAATCGCCGAAACGGCCGTCTCGGTCAGTTATGCGGCGGTCGAACTGGCGAAAAAGATTTTCTCCGATCTTCGGGACAAGACGGTGTTGCTGGTCGGTGCCGGCGAGATGGCCAAGCTTGCGGCGCGGCATTTTATCGCCAGCGGCGTGCGGCACGTGCGCGTCACCACCAGGACGCCGCAACATGCGGTTGTCCTGGCCGACCGGTTCAACGGAACGGCGGTTCCGTTCGAGCAATTCCGTGAAGAAATGGCGGGGGCCGACATTGTTTTGGTCTCGACGGGCGCCGCCCATTATCTGGTGGGGAGCGACGATGTTCAACGGGCCGTGAGACAGCGCATGAACCGGCCGATGTTTCTGATCGACATCTCAGTGCCGCGCAACATCGATCCCGCCGTCCGGCATGTCGATAACGCGTTCCTCTTCGATATCGACGATCTCGAGTCACGGGTGGAGCGGAATCGTGGCGAGCGCATGCAGGAGGCCGAGCGGGCCGAGCATATGGTCATCGAGGAAGTGGGCGCCGTCCGTCAATGGCTCAAGTCATTGGAAGTCACGCCGACGATTGTCGCCCTCAAGAGCCGGGTGGACGACATCAAGCGCGCTGAAGTCGAGAAGGTGCTGGCGCGCCTTGCGCACCTCCCTTCGCAAGACCGCGCATTGGTCGAGGCCATGGCATCATCCATCGTCAACAAGCTCATTCACAATACGATGATCACGCTGAAGTCGGAAGTGGCTTCCGCGGACGGGGCGGCCTTCGTGGAAGCGGCGAGGCGCTTCTTCAATCTGGGCGAGATCGCAAACGCAGAAGATCTCGAGATCGAAGCGCCGACGACCCGAACCAGCGCGAACAAGCCGGGGTGATCGGCGGAGACGTCATGCCGTTGGCGGCAAAAGGCCCCAAGCTCTTCACGTGTCCCAGATGCCGAAAGGCGTATTTGGGTCATGATCCGCTGCCTGATTGCCCGTCTTGCGGCTACGACTACCGCGTGAAGGGCGGATTTCGATGGGATGTGCTGGTGTATCTCCTCTCCGTCTTGGGGCTGATCAGCTACCTCCTGGTGTCCTCTTCGTACCGCACGTTGATTACGGCGCCGTTGTCCGTGGATCCGCCGTCGGCGACGACGGCACCGGCGGCTCCGGTCTCGGGCGATGAGAAACTTCCCGGCTCGCGGCACGCGCCGTTTGTGTATCCATCCGAGCCGGCCGCCAACCGCTGACATGACCGGCCTGACGCAAGAGAGATCGACCTTGGTTCTCGGCACCCGCGGGAGCAAGTTGGCCGTACATCAAAGCGAGTGGGTCCAAGCGCGCATTCAGGAACTTGCCCCCAACGTGCGGGTCACCTTGCGGCGCATTCAGACGTCCGGGGACAAGATTCTCGACGTTCCCCTCGCAAAAATCGGCGGCAAAGGCCTGTTCGTCAAGGAAATCGAAGAAGCGCTGTTGTCCCGTGAAATCGATTTGGCGGTTCACAGCATGAAGGACGTGCCGACCGAATTGCCGCCGGGGTTGGATCTGATCTGCATTCCGTTGCGCGAGGACCCGCGAGACGCCTTGATCAGCCGTAACGGCGTGCGCTTTAAGGATCTGGCCCCGGGCGCCCGCGTCGGGACGAGCAGTCTCAGGCGTCAGGCACAGCTGCTTCAGGCGAGGCCGGATCTCTCCATCAGCATGCTGCGGGGAAATCTGGATACGCGCTTGAAGAAGCTGCGCGAAGGTCAGTTTGATGCGATTGTGCTGGCCGCCGCCGGACTGCGCCGCTTGGGATGGGAGCGGGATATTACCGAATATCTTCAGCCGGACATTAGCTTGCCGGCGATTGGTCAGGGCGCATTGGGCATCGAGGGCAGACGGGACGACACATTCGTGCGCGAAATATTAAGCCGGCTCGAACACGCGCCCACGCGAACGATGGTCATGGCCGAGCGAAGTTTACTCCACCGGTTGCAGGGAGGTTGTCAGGTGCCGATCGCCGCTCACGCCAGTCTCACGGGCTCCGACCTCTTTCTTGAAGGATTGGTGGCAAGCGTGGACGGCAAGGAAGTGATCCGTGATCGCGTGAAGGGTCCCGCTGCCGATCCCCGAGCGCTGGGCATTGAACTGGCCGAAAAGTTGCTCTCGCGCGGGGGTGATCGAATTCTCCGAACGATCTACGGAACGGCTCCATGAATGCCATGCGGCGCGGCATTGTGTACCTCGTGGGTGCAGGGCCGGGAGATGCCGGCTTGCTGACCGTAAAAGGCAAGGAATGCCTTGAGCGTGCCGACATCGTCCTGTACGATTATCTCGCCAATCCGGCGTTGCTCGACCATGCGCCCGCGCACGCGCAGCGCGTCTATGTGGGCCGGCGGGGTCGTGGCCAATACCAAGAGCAGAGCGAGATCAACCGGCTGATGATCGAGCGCGCACAAGCGGGACACGTGGTGGTGCGATTAAAAGGCGGCGATCCGTTCGTATTCGGACGCGGCGGTGAAGAAGCCGAAGCCGTGGCGGCGGCCGGAGTGCCGTTTGAAGTCGTACCGGGCGTGACCGCCGCTGTCGCCGTGCCGGCCTATGCGGGCATCCCCGTGACGCACCGCACGATGGCGTCTAGCGTGACGGTCATTACCGGTCATGAGGATCCTTCCAAAGGCACGACCGTCATCGACTGGCCGAAGGTGGCCTCGACGTCGGGAACGCTGGTCTTCATGATGGGAATGAAAACGCTTCCTCTGATCGTCGCGCGGCTGCTGGATGAGGGTCGTCCGGCCGAGACGCCTGTGGCCGCGATCCGATGGGGAACAAGGGCCGAGCAGCGAACGGTCATCGGGACATTGCAGGACATCGTCGTCAAGACGGTCCGGGCCGGACTGGAGCCGCCGACGGTCATCGTTGTGGGAGAGGTCGTCAAGTTGCGCGAACAGTTGAATTGGTTCGAAAAGCGGCCGCTCTTCGGGAAGCGGATCGTGCTCACCAGAGCTCGGGCGCAGGCGGATGAGTTTGCGCGGTTGTTGGCGGCGTATGGAGCGGAGCCCGTTGCTGCGCCCACGATCCAGCTGGTCCCGCCGCTCAGTTGGGAGTTGCTCGACCAGGCCATCGGGAGGCTCAGCGGCTATTCGTGGTTGATTTTTACGAGCGTCAACGGCATCGCCCCGTTCATGGAGCGGCTGAAGAAGGCGCGCAGGGACGTGCGTGCGCTTGCCCATCTGCAGATCGGGGCGATTGGTCCGCGTACGGCCGAAGAACTGACTCGATACGGCCTGACCGCCGATCTCATTCCGTCCCAGTTCCAGGCCGAAGGCATGGTCGCCGCGCTTGCCCAGCACGATCTTGCGGCGACCAAGATCCTGATCCCGCGCGCCGAAGTGGCCAGGGAGCTGTTGCCGGAGCAGTTGCGCAGGAAGGGAGCCATGGTCGATGTGGTTCCGGTGTACAGAACGGTGCTTCCAGAAACCGGCCTCGGCCGCCTTAAGGAACAGCTCCAGGCAGGAGGGGTCGATGTCGTCACCTTTACCAGCTCATCAACCGTTTCAAACTTTGTCGAGCTGCTCGGAGGGACAGAGGAAGCCCGCCGGCTTGTCAGCAAGACGACGCTTGCCTGCATTGGACCAATCACTGCAAGGACGGCGGAACAACACGGTTTGCCTGTGACGATCATGCCGGGGGAAAATACGGTGCCGGCATTGGCGCAGGCCATTGTGCGTTTTTACAGCGAGGGAGCCCGCGTGGCGGTTCCCGCGTCTGGCTAGTGCGTCAGCCGCATTTATTGTGAGAGGGAGGTCTTCATGGTTCCGGTGAAATCGTTCATGGTTCCCAAAGAAAAATTCGTCACGGTTGAACGCGACACCAACGCGCAGGCTGCGGCACGCATCATGCGCGACCGCGGCATCGGCAGTTTGTTCGTGACGAATCAGAAAGATATCATCGGTATTCTTACCGATACGGACATGATGCGGCGCATCGTCGCGTCGGGCAGCGATCCCAACAAGACCACGGTCGAGCAGATCATGTCTGCGCCCATTTTGACCATCGAGGAGAACAAGACGCTCCTGGACGCGAATGATCTGATGGCCCAAGCGCACGTGCGCCATTTGGGCGTGTCGCGCGATGGTAAGCTGGTCGGAATGATTTCGGTTCGCGACCTGGTCGTATTTCTCACGAATCTGCCGAGGAAATAAGACATCATGGCGTTTCCCATCCAACGCCTGAGACGGCTGCGGCAGCATGAAGCGTTCCGCCGTATGGTGCGGGAAACGCGCCTCTCGGCGTCCGACTTCATCTATCCGATGTTCGTGAAAGAGGGAAGAGACCAACGGCAGGAGATTGCATCGATGCCTGGGCAATTCAGACTGTCCATCGATCTGCTGGTCAAGGAAGCGGGTGAAGTGGCCGGGCTCGGCATTCCGGCCATCATGCTCTTCGGGATCCCCGACCGCAAAGACGAGCGCGGCAGCTCGGGCTACGATCCGAACGGAATTGTCCAGCGGGCGATCAAGACGGTGAAAGACCATGTGCCGGGCCTGCTCGTGATCACCGATGTCTGCATCGACGAATACACCACCCACGGTCACTGCGGCATCGTCAAGGAAGGCCGGATTCTGAACGACGAAACGTTGGACTGTCTCCGTGCCATGGCAAGGACGCATGCGGAATCCGGCGCGGACATGGTGGCGCCTTCGGACATGATGGACGGACGCGTGGCAGCCATCAGGTCGGAACTGGACAGCGCCGGCTACCCAGAACTGCCGATCATGGCGTATGCCGCCAAATTTGCGTCGTGCTTTTATGCGCCGTTCCGCGATGCGGCGGGATCCGCCCCTCAATTCGGCGATCGACAGTCCTACCAAATGGATCCGGCAAACCGTCGGGAAGCACTCCGTGAAATCGCGCTGGACGTGGAGGAGGGCGCCGATATCGTGATGGTGAAGCCGGCGTTGCCCTATCTCGATGTCATTGCCGCGGCGAGAGCGCATACCAGCCTGCCGGTTGCCGCCTACCAGGTCAGCGGCGAATACAGCATGATCAAGGCGGCCGCAAAGGCCGGCTGGTTGGACGAGTCGCGGGCGATCCTCGAATCGCTTCTCGCGATCAAGCGGGCCGGCGCGGATCTCATTTTGACCTACTTCGCTAAAGACGCGGCGCGCAGCCTCAATTGACGATGACCTTCACGGTGACGCGCGGCCTGGGCGACGTCCGGTCGAGACCGCACCCGGTCGCGACCATCGGAAATTTCGACGGCCATCATCGCGGCCACCGTTCCCTGCTCCAAACGGTTGTAGCCCGGGCTCGTGAAAGCAAGGGCACGGCCATCGTGGTGACCTTTGATCCACATCCCGTGAGAGTACTGGCGCCCCATGTCGAGTTGCGGTTTCTCACGAGTCCCGAAGAAAAGCTCGAGCGTTTGAAGGCGGCCGGCGTCGATGAAGTCGTGTTTCTCGAGTTTACGCCGTCGCTTGCCTCGATGACGCCGGAACAGTTCGCTCAAGACGTTCTGCATCGTCATCTCCATATCGCCGAGCTCTTCGTCGGCGAGCATTTTGCGTTCGGCAAGGGACGGGCAGGACGGATCGGCGACTTACAGAGGTTCGGATCGTCGCTGGGATTCGTGGTGCATTCCATGTCGCCCGTCGTCCTGGACGGCGGAGTCATCAGCTCGACAAGAATCCGGAGTCTCATTCAATCCGGGCAGATGGAAGCGGCTGCCAGGTTGCTCGGCCGGACCTACGGCATCACAGGCACCGTCGTTTCCGGCGCGCAACAGGGACAAGCGCTCGGCTGGCCGACGGCCAATCTCAGAATTCCGCGCGAACGAGTGATCCCTCCTGACGGCGTCTATGCCGCACGCGCTTCCTATGACGCGACGAGCTATGATGCCGTCGCGTACATCGGCAGCCGGCCTACGTTTGGCGCGGGAGAGCGATTGATCGAAGTCAATCTGCTCGACCATAGCGACAACCTTTACGGCAAGGCGATCAGCGTCGACTTCATCGAATATCTCAGAGGAGACCGCACCTTTCCATCGGCGCAGCAGCTCGCTGCACAAATCGCACATGACGTCGACCGCGCCAAAGCCAGTCTTCGGCGCTATGCTGAGGGAATGCCGCAGTCATGACGACGAGGACCGCGAAACGCCGGCCGGCATTGATCGATCAAATCGTCCGGACGGTTCAGGAACGGCGACTCTTTGGTCCGGGACAGCACTTGCTCGTGGCGGTCTCCGGAGGGCCCGATTCCATCGCGCTTTTGTCGTTGTTGTCGGAGCTCGCTCCTCGCTGGCGGCTCACGCTGACGGCTGTCCACTTTAATTATGCATTGCGCGGCGGCGAATCGGACGGCGATGAGGAGTTCGTGTCCTCGTTTTGCCGCGGCAGGAACATCCCGTTGATCGTGAGGCGGCCCGTCCTCGCCAAACAGCGGGGAGCGTCCTCGCTTCAGGGATTGGCGCGCTGGGCTCGTTATGAGGCCATGAAGTCGCTGGCGCACGAACTTCCTGCCGACAAAATCGTCACGGGTCACACGGCGAATGATCAGGCCGAGACGATGCTCCTGTGGATGCTGCGGGGAGCCGGAGTCACCGGTCTAGCCGGTATGCCATTCGTCAGGGAACGGATCATCGTCCGCCCGCTGCTGAAGACGACGCGCGAGGACATTCTCGCCTATCTGAAACAGGAGGGCCTGTCGTATCGCCAGGACAGCTCGAATCTGTCGCCCCTGTATCGCCGCAACCGTGTGCGGCGGGACCTGCTGCCGGTGATGGAAGACATTACTCCTGGAATCGTCCGTCTGCTGGAGCGGCAGGCCGAAGTGCTGCGAGCCGATGACGCCTACCTCGAGCAGGTCGTCTATGATTTATACCGGTCCTTGGTGACGGTGGATGCGAGAGGAAATCAGCGGTTTGCGCGCCAGGCCGTCGCCGCGTTGCCGGATGCGCTCAAGCGACGTCTCGTGCGCCTCATGCTTCGATCCATTGATCCCGAGCGGCGTCCTCCCGGCTTGCGCTCGGTCGACAGCGTGCTGCGCTTCGTGTCAGGCAGATCGAGGGGAGGAATGCGAATCTCGCTCCGGGGGGCCGAACTCATCCGGGATCGGGAGCGCGTGGTCGTCGTCCGGCGCGGCGGGGCGTCCGATCGCGATGGGCGCAGCGCCATCGAGCAGCCGATGCCCCTCTCGGTGCCTTCGACGGTGTATTGGCCTGGCACGGCGCAGGAAATTCATGTACAAGAGATGACCAAGCAAGAGGCGGAGCCGCTTCTGAAGCAGAGGACGCGCGACTGTGCCGTATTCGACATGTCTCGCCTTTCGTCGCCGCTTATACTCCGGCCGTGGCGGGCAGGGGACCGTATCCATCCGCGCGGCATGGGCGGTAAGAGCAAGAAACTACAAGATTTGTTCACCGATTTAAAGCTGACCCGGGAAGAACGCTCGCGCATCCCGCTCCTCGCCGCGCCCGAAGGGATCCTTTGGGTGGTGGGACGCCGGGAGGATGAGCGGTTTGTCGTGCGGAAGAATACCTCGCGCTGTCTTGTCGTGACAGTGCGCTCAACTGCCGGAAGCGAAGGAGCCGAATAGGCATGGAACGGATATTCGGACGGCCCATCGTTACGCAGGAGGAGATGCGCGCGCGCATCAAGGAGCTCGGCAAGCAGATCGGCAACGATTATGCGGGTAAGGACCTGGTGTTGGTCGGTGTGTTGAAAGGTGCGTATGCCTTTTACGCGGATCTCGCACGGGCCATCCGTATTCCGATGCGGGTGGATTTCTTGATCGTCACGAGCTACGGCAGCCAGTCCAAGACCTCGGGAAAAGTAAAAGTGGTGACCGAATTGACGGAGGATATCAAGGGAAAGGATGTGCTGCTGATCGAGGACATCGTCGACTCTGGCCTGACCGTTCAATATCTGATCAAGACGCTCTCCAAGCAGAAACCCAAGTCCGTCAAGGTCTGTACGTTGCTGAGCAAGCCGGAACGTCGAAGCATCGAAGTTCCACTGGATTACGTTGGATTCAAAATTCCAAACAAATACGTGGTCGGATATGGGCTTGATTATCAACAAAAATACCGGAACCTTCCGTACCTGGCCGTCCTCGACATGGAAGGGGAACAGGAATAAGGGGAACGGGAACAGAAGTACCCAACGGTTGTCACTGTGAAGAAGCCTGTGGTAACATCACTCAAGCTCGCGGATTTCTTGGCGAGTTGAGGGGACCTGCCACAAGGAGATCTGGATGAATTCCAGGGCGAAAAATCTGCTTTTCTGGGTGGTTGTCGGCTTGTTCATGATCCTGCTGTTCAACCTATTCAGCGTGCCGACCCATGCACCGGAAGAAGAAGTCATTTTCAGCGACTTCATGGCCAAACTCGATAAAGGCGACATTGAAAAAGTCATCATCAAGTCCAACCATGTCAGTGCCGTTCTAAAGGACAAGACCCGCATCCGGACGTTCACCGCGGAGTACCCCGATTTCGTGAAAGTGCTGCGCGAAAAGGGTGTGCAAATCGAAGCAAAGCCGCCCGACGAAAGTCCGTGGTACATCACCTTCCTCGTGACGTGGGGGCCGTTTGTATTGTTCTTGGGTCTGTGGTTTTTCCTGATGCGGCAGATGCAGATCGGCGGCAACAAAGCGCTCTCCTTCGGGAAGAGCCGAGCCCGTATGCTGACAGAGGAACGCAAAAAGGTGACCTTTTCCGATGTGGCCGGTATCGACGAAGCCAAGGAAGAGGTCCTCGAGATCATCGAATTTTTGAAGGACCCCCGCAAGTTCCAGAAGCTCGGTGGACGCATTCCCAAGGGGGTGCTGATCGTCGGGCCTCCGGGTACGGGGAAAACGTTGCTCGCCAAAGCCATTGCCGGGGAAGCGGGCGTGCCGTTCTTCAGCATCAGCGGCTCAGATTTTGTGGAAATGTTCGTGGGCGTGGGAGCCTCACGTGTCCGCGACCTCTTCGAACAGGGAAAGAAACACGCACCTTGCATTATTTTCATCGACGAGATCGACGCGGTCGGCCGCCTGCGCGGTGCAGGCTTGGGCGGCGGACACGATGAACGCGAGCAGACCCTCAACCAGTTGCTGGTGGAAATGGACGGCTTCGATACGACGGAAGGCGTCATCCTGATCGCCGCCACCAACCGGCCGGACGTCCTTGACCCGGCATTGCTGAGGCCGGGCCGTTTCGACCGCCAGGTCGTCGTCAATCGGCCGGATTTGCGTGGGCGCTCGGAGATTCTTAAAGTGCACACCAAGAAGGTGCCGATCGCGGCGAACGTTGAACTGGAGAAGATCGCGCGCGGTACCCCAGGCTTCTCGGGCGCTGATCTGGAAAACCTCGTCAACGAAGCGGCGCTGTGGGCCGCCCGCCAGAATAAGAAAGAGGTTGAGGTCATCGATTTTGAGATGGCGAAAGACAAGGTCCTGATGGGCGCCGAGAGGAAGAGCATGATCTTGAGCGACGAAGAGAAGCGTACGACGGCGTATCACGAGGCCGGTCACGCCTTGATGGCCAAGCTCCTGCCCGGCACTGATCCCGTGCACAAGGTGACGATTATTCCTCGGGGACGGGCGCTGGGCGTCACGATGCAGCTGCCGACCGACGACAGGCACAACTATTCGAAAGAATTCCTCTACAACAACCTTGCGATTCTTATGGGCGGACGTGTGGCTGAGGAGCTCGTCTTGAAACACATCACGACCGGCGCCGGGAATGACATCGAGCGCGCGACGGATCTCGCCAGAAAAATGGTGTGTGAATGGGGCATGAGTGAAAAGCTCGGCCCATTGACGTTCGGGCGGAAGGAAGAGGAAATCTTCCTCGGTCGCGAACTGACCACCAAACGGGATTTCAGCGACCAAGTCGCGCTCGAGATCGATCTCGAGATCAAGCGGTTGGTGACTGAAAACTACGAACGGGCGAAGCGGCTGCTCACTGAACACATGAGAAGCCTGAAGGCTCTGGCGGAAGCCCTCCTCGAAAAAGAAGTGCTCGATGCCCCGGAGATCGATCAGATCCTGATGCAGAACTCCTCGCAGACAGTCCCTGCCTGACATTTCCTGCGCGCCCCCTGCAGCTTCAGGGCACTGGAGTTGCAGAGGATCAGACGGAGTATCAACGAGGGAGACGCGGTGGGTCTCTTTACGGTGATTTCAAGCAGATAGCGCAGCGGAGCGTGTTATAAGAGATACAGGATTGTATCTTGATCCCAACAGCCGATACAGTGCGGCCGCGTGGTAAGCTCGTGAGCGTGCCGATGGATCTCCAAGTCAAAGACCGGCGTCTAGCAGTCGATCATCCCCTGATTATGGGGATCGTCAATGTCACCCCCGATTCCTTCTTCGACGGCGGCCGGTTCTACGACCCGCAACAGGCGGTCGCCCATGCCTTGCAATTGGTCGAGGAAGGCGCCGATTTATTGGATATCGGCGCGGAATCGACCCGGCCGGGGGCCCTTCCTGTGGACGAGGAGGAAGAGCATCGCCGGCTGATTCCTGTGGTGGCCGCCGTCGCGAGGGCCGTGCCTGTCCCGATCTCCGTCGATACATCCAAAGCTGCGGTGGCAAGGGCCGCCATCGACGCGGGAGCGGTGATGATCAACGACGTGACTGCCTTGCGCGGCGATGCGACGATGGTCGAGGTCGTAGCGAAAACCGGAGCCGGCCTCGTGTTGATGCACATGCAAGGCACGCCTGAGACCATGCAGCGGTCGCCGCATTACGACGACGTGATCGAAGACATTACGCGGTTTCTCGCTGAACGCGCTCGATTTGCGATGGATCGAGGGGTTGCGCATGAACGGATCGTACTTGATCCGGGCATTGGGTTCGGCAAGACCCTTACCCATAACGTTGATCTCTTGGCCAACCTTGACGCGTTCCTGCAACTGGGATTTCCTTTATTGGTGGGTCCTTCCAGAAAAGGCTTCATCGGGCAATTGACCCGGCAGTCCCCCGAAGGGCGTGCATGGGGAACCGCTGGCGCGGTCGCGTTGGCGGTCGAGCACGGCGCCAACATTCTGCGCGTGCACGATGTAGCGCCGATGAAGGATGTGGTCACCGTTGCCGACGCGATCGCTCGCCGGATGTTGCCGGCAGGACGGGAGCAGCATGCGTAAGCTGTTTGGCACCGACGGCGTCCGTGGCACGGCGAATCTGGAGCCGATGACGAGTGAGACGGCCATGCAGCTGGGGCGGGCGGCGGCGCATATCTTCATGCGCAGGGCAGGGCGGCATCAGATCGTGATCGGCAAGGACACGCGGGTTTCGGGGTATATGCTGGAAGCCGCCTTGATGTCCGGCATCTGCTCGATGGGCGTTGACGTGCTCCTGGTGGGACCGTTGCCCACTCCAGCGATCGCGTTTTTGGCGAGGAGTCTCCGGGCGGACGCCGGCGTCATGATCTCCGCTTCCCATAATCCCTATCAGGACAATGGGATCAAATTCTTTTCGAACGACGGCCTCAAGCTCCCTGATGAGATCGAAGCCCGGATTGAAGAACTGATCGTGTCGAACGAGATTGCGCATCTCCGTCCCACCGCCGACGCCATCGGCAAGGCCTTCCGCATCGACGATGCCGAAGGACGCTACATCGAATTCGTGAAGCGGTCCCTCCCAAGAGACCTCGACTTTCAGGGGATCAAACTCGTCGTCGACTGCGCCAACGGTGCGGCGTACAAAGTCGCGCCGACCGTGCTGCGTGAACTCGGCGCCAAAGTGGACGTCATCGGCAACAAGCCGGACGGCATGAATATCAATGCCGGCTGTGGAGCCGTCCATCCCGCCGAGCTTCAGCGCGCAGTCAAAGAATACGGAGCTCATCTTGGGATTGCGCTGGACGGGGACGCCGACCGGTCGATCTTCATTTGCGAACAAGGGAACGTCATCGATGGCGATCACATCATGGCCGCGCTTGGGCTGGACCTGCACCGGCATGGTCTTTTGGCCAAAGGTACAGTGGTCGGGACCGTAATGAGCAACTTCGGTTTGGAACTGGCGCTCAACCGTGCCGGCATTGCATTGGTGCGCACGGCGGTCGGAGACCGCTATTTACTCGAGCGGATGCTTGCCGACGGGTACAACTTTGGGGGCGAGCAATCCGGCCATTTTATTTTCCTTGACCACAACACGACGGGCGACGGTTTGATTTCCGCCCTGCAAGTGCTGTCCCTCATGAAACGATCCGACCAGCCGCTCTCGGAACTCGCGAAAGCCATGACAGCCGTTCCGCAAGTGCTGCTCAACGTCAAGGTCTCGAAGAAACCGAATTTGAATAGCATTCCCGATCTGCAGGAAGCGATTGCCGAGAGCGAACGCCGGTTCAACGGCAGCGGTCGAGTACTCGTTCGCTACTCGGGCACCGAGCCTCTACTGCGGATCATGGTGGAAGGCGAACAGGACAGTCTCATCCGCGAAGAGGCCGATCGGTTGGCACGAATCGTCACGGCCCACCTCAGCTGAGTTTTCCAGAAGAGCCACATTCCGCGACGGTGCCGAACGGAAGCGATGCTGCCCTTCCTGACGCTCGCCTTCATCTCCGGTCTCGCCCTGGGCTCGCTCATCCCCTATTATCCGCTGTCGGTCTCGTTCGTATTGGGCCTTGCGGCTGTGAGTCTCAGCGGCCTGGAGGTTTACAGGCGCATCGGCGTCGCTGCAGCGACCACCTCATTTTTCTGTCTCCTCGGCGGCATCGTCTACTGGTTTGCAGCCGTTGAAGGGCGTTCGGAGGCGGTGGTGTATGAGTCGCAGGCAGACGTATTTCAGTCGTGTACCGGGCCGGTGATTGCTCCCGCACAGTATTCTCCCGGCAGAATGGTCGTGATGGTCCGGTGCGAGCGGGAAGCCGCCCGACCGCCTTTCACGCTCAAATTGACCTGGCGTGGCGCAGAACGGCGCCTATTTCAGGGCGATCGAGTCGGCGTTCGAGCCAGATTCCGGACGCCGGGCGGTTCGTTGAATCCGAACGGCTTCGATTATGCGGCCTATCTCGAGCGGCAGGGCATCGATGCCGTGGCGACGGTCAACGGCATTGAAGCCGTCGAATCACTGGCGTCGGGCCAAGAGAGCCTTCGGTGGCGAGCCTGGCATCAATTCGATCGTTGGCGGGATGCCATACGCCTGTCGGCGGTCCAAAGCTTGACGCAGCCCGCGCTCGGTTTATTTCTCGGCATTGTGATCGGGGAGCGGGGATACCTCGATCCGGATGTGCGGGATCACTTCATGGTGACAGGAACCGTGCATCTGTTGTCGATCTCCGGCAGCCATCTCGGCCTTGTCGCCATGTTGGCGTTTTTCAGTATCCGTCAGCTTGTTCGGTGGCTGCCAGCCTCGTGGCTGCTGCGCCTGTCTCGCAGGATTACGCCGACGCGGCTCGCCGCCGCTCTCACCGTCGTTCCGGCCACCGGCTATGCCTGTCTGGCAGGAGCGGAGGTCGCAACAGTGAGGTCGCTCGTGATGGTGCTGCTCGCGCTCCTTGCCAAATGGCTTGGCTGCGAGCAGCGCATGTTTCATGCGCTTGCCGCCGCCGCATTGGCGATTGTTCTCCATGATCCACAGTCCATTTACGACATCTCGTTTCAGCTCTCGTTTGTTTCCGTCGCCGCCGTCGCGTGGCGGTTGTCCGATTGGCCCGATGGCCCCGAGGAACAGTCTCCGCCCAGCCGTTTCAGGCGCGCGCAGCGGTGGATTGCCGAGGCGCTCGCCATGAGTGCCGCCGTGACGCTCGCAACGGTTCCGCTCACAGCCTTTTATTTCAACCAGGTGTCGTGGCTAGGCCTGCTGACAAACCTGGCTGCGGTCCCGCTCATGGGAGGACTGCTCGTGCCCATGGGTTTGCTGTCGGCGCTCGTCCACGGCGGAGCGTCCGGAGGGGCGCTGCCGTTCGCGGCTGTGATTCAGTGGTCGATGGACGGCTTTGTCAACGTCCTTGCCGGGATGTCGCAAATTCCGTGGGGCGAATGGCATTTGGCGGCGCCATCACTTCCCGGTGTGTTGGCCTTTTACGGATGCCTCGCCGCGATGGTGCTTGCCTCGTCGCGACGACCGGTCACCTGGATCGCCGGGACAGGCTTGGTTCTGCTGTTGTGCTGGTGGATGTGGTCACCGAGACTCTGGCTTGATGGCGATGGATTTCGCGTGACGTTCCTGGACGTGTCGCAGGGCGACAGTGCGGTGCTCGAGCTGCCGGGCGGGGAGGTCCTTTTGATCGACGGAGGCGGCAGCTACGAGCGATTCGACATGGGCCGCGCCGTTGTCGCTCCTTACTTGTGGAACCGCGGAATTCGCACGGTCGATTATGTCATCGCGACGCACCCCCAACTGGACCACGTCGGCGGCCTCGCGTATGTCCTCAGGCATTTTTCGGTGCGGCATTACTGGGGCACCGGCGACGTGCGCGAAGAATCGTTTTATCAGCGCTTGCAGCAGGTGCTGGTGCAGCAGGGATTGCGTGAACATATCGCTCGTGAACGCCAGGATGCCGTCAGGTTCGGCAAGTGCCTGCTCGACGTGTTGAACCCGTCGGACGCGAGTGCGGATGAGCCACGAGAGAGACGCCGCAGGCAGCCGGGGCACGCCTTAAACAATCGGTCGATCGTGTCGGCGCTTACGTGTGGTCGTCACAAGATATTGTTCACTGGGGACGTCGAAGCGGAGGCGTTGATCCGAATGAGCCGTGAACAGGCTCGTGGATCCGTAGATCTGGTGAAGGTGCCGCATCATGGCGCTGCCAGCTCCTATCAGCCTGACTGGCTGGACGCGGTGAAACCGCGATATGCAGTGATTTCCGTGGGACGGCATAATGCGTATGGCCATCCCGCGCCAGCCGTGGTTCGTGCCTATGCCGATCGCGGAATCGCGACGTATCGAACTGATCGGGACGGCGGCGTCTGGGCGACCGCGAAATCTTCGCAGCCTGACTTCCTGATCCACTTGACACGCGAACAGCAGCCGCAGCGAGTGCCGTTTCCCAATTGTCTATGGACGTGCGAGCGCTCTAATTGGGAACGGCTGATTCATCGCTGGAGCGATTAAGGGCGCGAGACGACTGTTTGTACAATTGAGGGCAAGTGCAGACGAAAATAGGCAAACGGCCGACTGACGCACACCCGTGACAGGCTAAGTCCTCAATTCTATTCACCGCGCCGCCGAGAGAAGTAAGGCATAGCGTGTGCAATCGCAGTCGTGGACCAGGTTCTGCCCGAGGAGTCTGCCATGGCCAAGCTTGTACGAATAGTGATTCAACTGCCGATGGATCTGAAAATTCGCCTGGATGGCCTGAAGCAACAGGGCTATACGACCAGCGGTTTCATCCGGGCCATGTTGGAGCGCGAGCTGGCAAAACTCGATGAGCCGATGACGGAACAAAAGCCGCTGACCCTCCTTCCTCCCGCAAAACGAGCCAACAGCCGCTAACGGGCATTCTTCCGCTCGCTCTCACCGGCACTTGCGCACTCTCTACAAATCCCGCTACAAGTGTTCCCTATGGTTCCCACCGTTCAATGGCATGAAGGCGCGGTGCGTCTGCTCGACCAGAGCCGGCTCCCCGAGAGGGTGACGTTCCTGGATTGCCGGGACGTGGAATCTGTGGCATGCGCCATCCGGGAGCTCAAGGTGCGGGGGGCGCCGGCCATCGGCGTCACTGCCGCGATGGGCGTCGCCCTCGGAGCGCAATCGATCGCGGCGACGGACTACGAGTCGTTCCTCAAGGAGCTGCATTTGATCTGCGACCGGTTGGCTGCCACCCGACCGACGGCGGTCAATCTGTTTTGGGCCGTCGGCCGCATGAAGCGAACAGCCGCCGCTTTGCGCACGGAACCGACGGCGTCGATCAAATCGGCCTTGCTGAAAGAATCCCAGGCCATTCTCGAGGAAGACATCGCCTTGTGCAAAGCGATGGGCCGCCACGGGGCGGCGCTGATCCATCAAGGGCAAACGATTTTGACGCACTGCAACGCAGGGGCGCTGGCCACGGCGGGATACGGCACGGCACTGGGCGTCATCCGTGCGGCATGGGAGCAGGGCAAGCAGATCGAGGTGATTGCGGACGAAACACGGCCGGTCTTACAGGGAGCCCGCTTGACGGCGTGGGAACTCATGCAAGACAACATTCCCGTGACGCTGATCACCGACAATATGGCGGGCGCCTTGATGCGCCAGGGGAAAATTCATGTCTGTATCGTCGGCGCCGATCGCATCGCCGCCAATGGCGATGTCGCCAACAAAATCGGCACCTACTCGGTGGCCGTCCTCGCAAAAGCGCATGGAATTCCGTTTTATGTGGCCGCCCCCTATTCGACGATCGACTTGCAGACGAAGTCGGGTACGGACATTCCCATCGAACAGCGTCAGGCGCAGGAAGTGACGACGATTCACGGCGGTCATCCCGTCGCGCCTGAAGGGGTTCGCGTCTACAATCCGGCCTTTGACGTCACACCGGCCGAGTTAGTATCCGGTATCATTACCGAGCGCGGGGTGTTCACCCCTCAGGAGCTCGCACGGCGGTTTGCTTCCTAGGACATCCTCCCTTGAAAGTCGGGACTCCCGTCCCTATAATGCGACGATTATTTTTGGCGCAAGCCGCGGTGATCTTTGAGGAAGAGTGCAAGCGATGAGTGAACGAACGCTCGCGATTATCAAGCCCGATGCCGTCAAGAAACACGCCATCGGCGACATTCTCAGCCGGTATGAAAAGGCCGGATTGAAGCCGGTGGCCATGAAACTGCTGCATATGGCCAAGCCCGTCGCCGAGGGATTCTACGCCGTTCACAAAGCAAGGCCTTTCTTCGACAGCCTGTGCACGTTCATGTCGTCGGGGCCGTCGGTCGTGTTGGTGTTGCAAGGGGACAATGCGATCAAGAAGAACCGCGAGTTGATGGGAGCCACCGATCCCGCCAAGGCAGAGAAAGGGACCATTCGAGCGGCGCACGGCTCGAACATCGAGTACAACGCCGTCCATGGGTCGGATTCGCCGGACACCGCGCAATTCGAGATCGGCTTTTTCTTTCCCGGGATGGAGATCTACGGCGGGCAATAAGAAGGACAGCCGGCATGATACCAGCGGATCTGCGATATCACGAAGAACATGAATGGACCCGGCTGAAAGGCGCCCAAGCCACCGTGGGCATCAGCCACTTTGCCCAAGATGCTCTGGGTGATATCGTGTTCATT
This sequence comes from Nitrospira sp., assembly GCA_035277085.1. GTDB lineage: Bacteria > Nitrospirota > Nitrospiria > Nitrospirales > Nitrospiraceae > Nitrospira_C. The sequence continues at coordinate 38,820 of DATELB010000276.1, forward strand.
GATCTGCCGAAGGCGGGCGCGTCCGTCAAGGCAGGGCAGCAAATCGGTGAAATCGAATCGACGAAAACCACCTCGACACTCTACACTCCAGTAAGCGGCACCATCGTTCAAGTCAACGCCGAACTGAAAGATCACCCGGAGGTGGTCAACACAGATCCGTACGGCAAGGGCTGGATGGTGGTCATCGATCTCTCCAACGCCGGCGAGGTGGACAAGTTGATGACCGCGGCGCAATACGAAGCCTTTCTTGCCAATCAGAAAAAAGGGTAAGTCGGGGCTCCGGAGGGACACCCGGAGTCGATGCCCGTTTCTCTGACCTCCGCTGACAACTCTGATGCCAGTTCAACCTCAGATCGCCATTCTCGGAGCCGGCCCGGGCGGCTATGTCGCCGCCATCAGAGCGGCCCAATTAGGG
>DATELB010000277.1:0-14318 GCA_035277085.1 Nitrospira sp.
CGGAAAATCCAGCGCTTTGGTCGCGCCCCAGAGCACCGCTCCGACGATCAACCCGACCACAAGCTTCTTGATCACGTTCCCCATAACGTTCCTTTTCTTCGCACAAGGGTGCGAACTGACCTATTTCGCGCCGGCTGTGGCAGGACTGCCTTCGGGCGCGTGCGCTTTCGCCTCCGTCGGTCGTAACGTCACGAAAATAGCGAAACTCACGACGACGTAAAACGCGACGGTGATGGCGGTAATCCACCAGGCTGAATAGGACAGGGTCGGGGTAAACGATTCGGGCGTGAAGTCCGGCAGCAGGTTATATGTATGGAAGTACTTGCGTAAAAGTGACCGGACGGCGCCCATCAGACCCATCGTCCAAATCGCGCTGAATGCGAGAAACACGAGCACGAACTGCGAAGCAAAGTCGATCTTACCCCAGACGATCGTGCCCTGACTGATGGCACGGTTATAGATGATGTAATTGACGACCGTCACGAACACCAGCGTAAACGCCGCCGCGTTCTTCGCCGGCATGAGAGCCAAAAAATTCCAATCTGAAGGAAGTTCGAGGTCAGCCACCAACTTCGCACCTGTCGGTACAAACCCGTGCGGAGTCAGCCAGATGGCGTCTCCAACGATGACCATGAGGAAACCAACTTTGATGACCGTGCGCGAGGAGACGGTCCACGGGACGAATTTTCCAAGCACGAGGAGGCCGACAAGCGGCAAAAGAAATAGGAGCGATTTGGGATCTGGAACCGGGAACATATCCCAGGCTTTGCCCATGACAAATGGGATTGCGATCATGACAAGCGGTGCGAACACCGTCATCCTGACCCGCTCCACGCCTTCGATCCGCTTCATGCTCAGCCAGATGTAATAGTTGCTGGCAAGGAAGATCAATCCGACCATAGCGCCCTGCATTTCAAAGAACATCGAGAGCTGGTCGGCCATCATGTAGGGACAGATCGACGCATCGTAATCGCACAGTTCGTACGCCAGCAGATATCCCATGAAGGGCAGGAACAGCAGCGCGCCGACTCCGATCAGATTGCCGACAAATCCCATCCAGTCATAATAGGCCCGTTCCTCCTCTTTCTTGGACGCCATGTACATGTAGGCAGCCACGAGGCCGGTGATGAAGCCGCCGAACGTCACGTTGCCGACCAATCGGTGCAGGTTCATCGGCATCCAGCTGTAGTTATACACCTTGTCCCACAGGCTGGCCGTCGCGAGAAACTCCGCCGGCGAAACTCCCTCGGCCTTGACGGGCGTGTTCATGAACGCGGTGGGACCGTCGATCACAAACAACGTGATGGTCCCGATGAGATTCAGCACGACTCCCAAGGCGATGTGCCGGGCCTTCTTGTTCCCCTTCCAGGCGTCCCACGAATAGAAATACATGTAGAGCAAAATGGTTTCGCCGATGAAGAGGAGCGGATAGATGACGGCGAAGACCAAAAAGAAGTGGTTGATGAGCCAGGTGGTGAACTGAGGATACGTGGCAAGCAGCACGAAAATAAAGAGCCCGCCCGTCAAGGCGGTCATGCTGTAGAGAATGACGGTGACCTTCATGACCTCCTTGGCCAGGCGATCATATCTGGGGTCCTGCTTCCGGTACCCCAGCCATTCCGAGATCACGACAAAAATGGGTGCGCCAAGGATGAAGGCGGCGAACAGAATGTGGAGCTGGGCAACGATCCAGACCGCCGTGCGGTTTCCCGTGTACGGGAACTCAACCGGCGGGGCGCCCGGAGCCTGCGCAAAGGCCGCTCCTCCGTACAGCGCCAGAAGCGCACACAAAGCCAACAGACCGCGCTGCCATGTCTTCATAGTGTCCCGCCGCCCTCCTCCAAGCAAGCTGCTGAAAAAGTCCGCCAGCATCGTTCTCGCATCACTTAGAGGCTCAACGTACGAAACAAAGTACGCCTCGCCTCTTCGCTCGCTGCGGCCTTGCTTAACGGCCCTTTTGAACAGCCTGCAGGCTGTTGTGTTTCGGCAATCCGTCAGCTACTTGCCTGCCTCAGCCTGAGCCACCGCAATGTTGCCGGCATCGGCCCATTCCTTCTTGCCGTCGTCCCACTTCTTGCCGGACAGACCGAAATTGCGCTCAAAGAGCACGAGCTTCCAACGATCTTCCTCCGACAGCTTGCTCTTCCAGGCCTTCATCTTGGTATTGGGCACGCCTTCCGAAATCCGCCAGAACCACACGGAATCGGAATACAGCTTCATGCGTTCGCCGTTGCGGAAATCGCGTGCACCGGCCTTGACGGGCTTCCCATCCTTGCCGTGGCAGCTCGCGCAGTTGACATCGGGGTTAGTCTCCCCAATGAACAGTTTGCGGCCTTCTTCCGCCTTCGCGGCGTCGCCCCACCAGTCGGCCGGCATGTGCTTATCGGCGTACTCCGCCGGTGCCGGAGGAGGCGGCACGATCGGCCCTTCTCCGCCACCTTCACCGCCGCAAGCGGCCACGACCAGCCCGACGCCCATCAACCAACCCAGCTGCAGATTTCTCCATTGATCCATGACTGTTCTTCGCTCCTTATAGATTCAGACGAAAAAAAGACGCTTTGCCGGAGTGACTGCACTCCTTGCTAAAGCGCCGATACTCTCGGGATTCCGGAAGCCACGCGCACTGACCCTCGCCACATTCCTAGACCGATCCGGCGAGGTGCCATAGCCCCACGGACCGCCATCGGTGTTAATGCTTTCGTTTGCCCTGCGGCTTGCCTCGTTTCTGCCCCTGTTTTCGCCGCGCCTTGACGATTCGCTTCATTCCGACAGCGCCTGCAACGACCGCTGCCGTTCCTCCTAAGCCCCACCACAACCACGCGGGGGGACCATTGACGTCATAGATGCAGCCGCTTCCAAAATGAACTTGAACTTTGCGTTCCGACTCCAGGTCTTTCGGGTCAAACTCAACTTTGCGATGTTGCTGCTCTCCTTTGGCCTCGACCAGGAGAGGATCGCCTAGATTCTCGTTGTGCAGGTGAAAGGTCGCCCGATAAAACCCGCTTCCGTCCGTCTTGACGACCTGGCCATAAGAAATCTTGCTGTCTTTGACAAGGACATCCGTGTTGGCCATTCCCTTGCCGTCAGGCCCGCACACAAACCCTTCGACGGCGAACCGGTGATCGGCTTCGTGGGTCGCAAGGCTTCCCGAGGGGAAGGCGACACTCAGGCCCAGCATGGCGAAGGCGATCGCGAATCCTTGCCGTCGTTGCCCTCTCCGCCGCGAAACAGGGCGCGCTCCTGCCGCTCGCGCAATGGTTTCAAACAACAAAACGCCTCGCCACGACAGGCTTCCCCAGTTTTGAGGCGGATGTTTCTAGCATAGGGCCCCCTGGTTGTCAACGAGACAACCCGACCCGCGCGCTAACATCGGGCCTCCGGACGTCAGCACTGGCGTGATAAAAACGGCGGTTCGAGACGAAGAGCGTGGCTGCAAACCGGGCTATAAATGCCCGCGGGTACGAGCGTCTGCTTCGACGCGGGCGGCTTCCGCCCGGCGTTCGGATTCCTTTTTGGAGACCCACGTCTCCCACGATTTTCCGTTCGCAGTGTCCTCGCCCGTAAAGGTGAGGGACGCGATGGCGGCATAAGGGATCCTAACGGGGGACGGATTGTCGGCGGGAAACACCTCAATCCAGGGATCCGGCTCGGCGGCATCTCGATTGAACAAATACCCAACCACCGACTCGCCGGTGGTCAATGTCATCGTCACGTCGCCGCGGTAATCGAAGGCGAGTTCGACCGCCTCCGCAATTTCTGCACGAGACGCGGGCCGAAAGACCCGTCCCTCGAGTGAGCCGGGGCCGGTGGCGGTATGGTTCTTCGTGTCGGTCATGAGATGGACCTTGGTCAAACGGTCATGTATTTAGAAGGAAATTTCGTGCGTGTCAGCCCGTGACCAATGAACTTGACCGATGTCTGATTACCGGGATGTTGGCAAAAGTGTGAGTTTGGCCGTTCGTGCGAAGCCCGACAGCGTCCCGAACGTATCCTCCACGGCCGAGGCTTCGTAGCCGCAATGGACCATACAGTCGGCGCATTTTTCGTTCTTCGTCGAGCCGTAATCCTGCCACGCTGTCGTCTCCATGAGATCGCGGAAGCTTTTGGCATAGCCTTCCTGCAGGAGATAGCAGGGCCGTTGCCACCCGAAGACGTTATAGGTGGGGTTCCCCCACGGTGTGCAGTGATACTCGCGGCGGCCCATGAGAAAATCGAGGAACAAGGGGGACTGGTTGAACTGCCACCCCCGCTTGGGGCTCGCCAGAATCTTGGAAAACAACTCCTTGGTCCGAGAACGCTTCAGAAAATGCTGCTGATCGGGGGCTTTTTGATAGCTGTACCCGGGCGAAATCATCATCCCCTCGACACCGAGCCCCATCATCTCATCGAAGAACTTTCTCACGCGCTCTGGATTCGCATCGTCAAACAGCGTGGTATTCGTCGTCACGCGATGACCGCGCTTGAGCGCGGCCTTGATCGCCCGCACCGCCACGTCGTAGACGCCGTCGCGGCACACCGCTAAATCATGCTCATCCCTCAAACCGTCCATATGAATGCTGAAGGTGAGAAATTTAGACGGCTGATATTCATCCAGCTTCCGTTCGAGCAAAATCGCGTTCGTGCACAGATAGACGTACCGCTTCTGGGCGACCAGGCCTTCAACGATCTTTGCCATCTCCGGATGTATCAGCGGCTCGCCGCCGGGAATGCTGACGATCGGCGCGCCGCATTCGTCGGCCGCCGCCCAGCACTGCTCGGGGGTCAACCGCTTATCAAGCACATGGTCGGGGTATTGGATTTTGCCGCATCCGGCGCAAGCCAGGTTGCAGCGGAAGAGCGGCTCGAGCATGAGGACGAGAGGGTATCGTTTTACTCCCCTGAGTTTTCGGGAGAGTACGTAACTGGCAACCCTGTACATCTGCGAAACAGGTACGGCCATTGGAGGCTCCGTGATTCAGATTGATTCGGTGACGGCGGCGAACCACCGGTAGGGCTAGCTAATTGTAAACGCTCGGGATTCTAACATTGAGCCTTACGGTCAGTCAATTTCGCGCTCAAGACCCTCCCGGCCCCGCCCGTCCGATGATTCCACCGAGCGGATTGACCGAACCGGTCATTGGTTGTAGGTGTTTGAGGCCAACGAGCCGCTGCGTGAAAAGTCGTGCCAAGGTCACTGCTGCACCGCGGATCTCGCGATAGCTCATCTTGCTCCTGGCGTACTTCCGATCGTCGAACATGATGGGAATTTCCAAGATCCGAAATCCCATGTATTGGCTGTAATAGGCCATCTCGATCTGAAACGCATACCCGTTCGCCCGAATGTCGATGGCATCCAAGGATTCTATGACGGCACGGCGGTGGCATCTAAATCCGGCGGTCGAATCTTTCACGGCGAGGCGGAGGAGACCACCGGATGCTCTGTTTGCCGTCCGACTGAGCATCCGACGGACGAGAGGCCAGTTTTTGGAACCTCCACCTGCGCAGTACCGGCTTCCGATCACCACGTCCGCTTCGAGTGCCGACTGCATCAGGCGTCCGATGTCTTCAGGTCTGTGGGAGAGGTCCGCATCCATCTGGAGAAAATATGTATAGTTCTCCCGCAATAAGATCCGGTAGGCTTCGCGATACGCCGTCCCAAGCCCGAGTTTCCTTGATCGATGCAGCACCCGGCAGCGCGGGAGGGAACCGCAAATCTCGTCGAGGAGCTGGCCGGTTCCGTCCGGTGAAGCGTCATCAACGAAAAAAAGGTCCAGGGGAAGCGGCAGGTCAAGAATTCGGTCTACCAGCGGACGGACGTTGTGGTACTCGTTGTACGTCGGAATGACAATGACGGCCCGTCTGACCACTATCCCGCCTTTATTGACTGGACGTGTGTTTCCCAAGCACGATCGGTGACGTTTTACTTCCCACGCCGACAATCAACCCGAATAGCAGAATCATCGCAATGCCAAAGGGATGATAGCTCAGAAACGTCTGGAATCGCGGCTTTCCCAGGACTTCGTAGTTCAATACCATGACCAGCACGACGTAGATACCTAGCAGCACCCAAGCCGGGCTTTTCAGTTGGTTCCGAACCGCCGCTGTGAGGACGACGAACGCCCCAGGCAGAAGCCACGCAAGATGCTGCTGCCAGGTCATCGGAGACAACAGCAAGGCCAGCACGAGGACACAGGCGCATTCTCTGGGCCAGGTCTTGTCTCTGACAGCATTGAACGACCGCGAAGAGAATCTGGCAAACAATGCTACGAGCCCGAGTGCAGCCGCGATGACGCAGGCACCGGCAAGGCTTGAAGGCAGATTTAAGACAGGCGCATAGGCAGGATCGTCTTTTCGCATCGGATGATCAGCCGGATAACTCACGAGATATCGAAGAAGCGTCGGCCGCAACGCCTGGTTGCGAATACGCTGCTCGTTATCCTGCCGGCCCTCCACCTGCCGGTCGAGCACCGACGACACCGCATTGCGCGCCCATTCCGCCTGATGCATAGACCACTCAGCGGGCCCCATCCATAGGATGGGCAGCATGATCCAGCATGCCGTGGCCAGGATGGTATGCGCGAGCAGTTTCCACTGTCGCTTCCACAGGAACAACAAGAGAAAAATTGCCGGAGTGAGCTTGAGGGCAATGGCGAGACCGAACAACACAGAGCCCAGTCGTTCGCGGTTTTGCCACACGGCGTAGATTGCCGAAGACAGAATTCCTAGCAGAATGAGATGAGGTCCTCCGTCGTCCAAATCTTGTAATATGAATTGGAACACCAAGAGAATGGACCCTCCGCCCACAAGATAGAACTCTTTTCGACCCAGTGGTCCTGTGAGGGCAGTCATCCGGTAAAACACGACAAGTGTTGCCAGAAGGCAGCCCACGGCAAGTACATAACGCACCATCAGGCCGGCGCTTCGTTCCAATAACGCCAAAGGCGAAAAATACATCGCTGCGATCGGCATGTACGCATAGCAAAGGTCGTTCGCGTAGAGATACTCTCCAGCCAAAAATCGCCTGCCGACCTCACGATGAATGTCGAAGTCTCTAAACGCAAATATCCGATGAAATGCCAGGATGTAGCCGTAAACGAGCGTGGCCAAGAGACAGAGGCTTGAGAGCAATGGGATGAACGACAGACGACTCAACAATGTGCGAGGCACCGTATGGGGGGCCCGGTCGGTCGCCATTGAGCAGTATGACGAGCGAGAATAGGACAACCCTTGAACAAAATCAAGGAATAGACCTGGGGGGTGCTCCGATCGATCAATACAAGATGCTTATGTGTGCGGTTTAAACAGGAGAGCTGAGAAATTTATCCCGCGGCGGCAAAGAAGAACGCTTCGTGTGATGAGCTGCGGGACCACACGAAGTGAAGAATTAAAGACTATTGGAGAAGAAGTACTTGTCCGCTGCGATTTAATCGAACGGAGAGGTCACAAAAACATGAATACTGGCGGTGGTTTGTCCGCCGGCTCAAAGAAGCTGGCTTCGCCCGAAGAGCCGCCGCACGCAAGTAGTGAAGAATTAAAGCCTACTGGAGGAGAAGTACTTATCCGCTGCGATTTGATCGAACGCAGCGGAACGAGCAAGCTCTGTTTGGAGGCGCCGAGCGGGTTCGAACCGCTGCATCGCAGTTTTGCAGACTGCTCCCTTAGCCACTTGGGTACGGCGCCCCGTGGGAAAGGGCATTATATCCGGTGAAAAGACGTGGAGGCTAGAGAGAATACCGACACTCCACTAAAGGCAAAACACCCCGGTTTCCTCATAATTGAGCGGCTTGCTCAGGCGTCTCGGCGGTCAGGACTTATTGCTGAGAAGGGGGATTTCTTTGCCGCGGGTCGAGGTCTGATCGGCGCCAGGCAACGCTTCCCATCCTTCGCTCGAATGGGGCGTGAGGGCTTCCCCGTTGGCTTCCGCTTCCTTTTCCTTGGCGAGCACTTCCACTTCGTGAATCAGCGTGTCCATCAGCTCTTCCATTGGCACTTTCCGGACGAGCTTTCCCTTCTTGAACAGGATGCCTTTCCCTTCACCGCCGGCAATGCCGATGTCGGCCTCTTTGCCTTCGCCGATGCCGTTGACCACGCAGCCAAGCACCGAAACATTCAACGGCGTCTTGATGTGGCCGAGCTTTTTCTCGAGTTCGTTGGCCATCCGCACGACGTCGATTTCGACCCGACCGCAGGTCGGACAGGCGATCACGTTGATGCCGCGATGGCGCAGCTCGAGCGACTTGAGTATTTCGAAGCCGACTTTCACCTCTTCTACGGGATCGGCCGCCAGTGAAACGCGGAGCGTGTCGCCGATGCCCTGAGACAGCAGATACCCGAGGCCCATCGCCGATTTGACGGCGCCTGTCATGGCCGTTCCCGCTTCGGTAATCCCGATATGTAATGGATAATTCGATTGATGCGCAAACAGCCAATAGGCATCGATCGCATGGTGCACGTCCGATGCCTTCAGTGACACCTTCATATTGGTAAAACCCACATCTTCGAGGGCATGCACTGCATTGAGCGCCGATTCGGAAAGGGCTTCCGGTGATGGCCAGCCGTACTTGTCGAGCAGCGGCCGCTCCAACGATCCGCCGTTGACGCCGACCCTGAGGGGGATTCCCCGCTCATTTACGGCCTTGATGACTTCTTCGACTTTCCACCATGCACCGATATTCCCCGGGTTGATGCGGACGCAATCGACGATTTCAGCGGCCTTCAAGGCCAGCCGGTGATCGAAATGGATGTCCGCGATGAGTGGGACGGTCATCGCCGCTTTGATTCGGGGAAGCGCCGCCGCGGCCTCAGTGTCGGGCACTGCGACACGAATCAATTCGCAGCCGACGGCTTCGAGCTGCCGAATCTGTTCGACCGTCGCAGACACATCCCTGGTATCGGTCGAACACATTGACTGGACCGACACGGGCGCGTCCCCGCCGATCTTCACCCTCCCAACTTGAATCTGCCTGGTTGGCCGTCTGGTAATGTGCATAGGTCAGTGAAGGTTCCTCTAACTGCCTTGCTCGTCGCCGTGTGGCAAATGGTCGACGGCCGCCGAAAACAATTCCTGCTCCGACGCGGTGATCGCACCCTTCGTCACGAGTTCTTTGACGCTGCGGTAAATGCCATCGGTGGTCAATCCATACCGCTCACGCAGGAGATCTTGGGGGCCTTGCTCGATATACCAGTCGGGTAAGCCGAGAATCTTCGTTCTGACTCCCGTCACTCCGGCATCGGACAAGGCCTCGAGAACCGCCGAGCCGAATCCGCCCATCTTACAGCCTTCTTCGACGGTCACCACATAGCGAACACGCTTGGCCACGTTCACGATCAATTCCTCGTCCAGCGGCTTCACGAAGCGAGCGTTGATGACGGCGGTCGACAACCCCTCCTGGCTCAACTGCTCCGCGGCTTTCAGCGCCGGCCAGACGGACACTCCGACGGCAACGATTGCGACGTCGGTTCCCTCCCGCAGAAGCTCGCCCTTTCCGATCGGAAGCTCTTTCAGTTCGCGATCCATCGGCACACCCATGCTGACACCTCTCGGATAGCGCACCGACGCGGGTCCCTCATGTGAGAGGCACGTCTTCAGCATGTGCTGTAATTCGTTTTCATCCTTCGGCGCCATGACGACCATGTTGGGCATATGGCGCAGGTACGCGTAATCAAAGGCGCCGTGGTGAGTCGTGCCGTCTTCCGCCACCAGACCGCCCCGATCGACGCAAAAAGTGACGGGCAGATTCTGAGTGGCCACGTCGTGCACGACTTGATCGTAGGCCCGCTGGAGGAATGTGGCGTACATTGCAACCACCGGCCGCATGCCTTGCGCCGCAAGGCCGGCTGCGAACGTCACCGCGTGCTGTTCAGCAATTCCCACGTCGTAGAGCCGGTCGGGAAATTCCTTTTCAAAGGCGTTAAGGCCGGTGCCTTCGCACATGGCCGCGGTGATGGCCACCACCCGTTTGTCCTGGCGCGCCAACTGGACCAGCGACTCGATAGCGATTTGGGTATAGGACGGTCGCGCCGCTTTTTTAGCCGGGGCGCCGGTTTCGCGGACGAACGGCGGGCAGGCATGGAACCAGACCGGATTCTTCTCGGCAGGCTCATAGCCCAGCCCTTTTTTCGTGATGACATGGAGCAGGACCGGCCCGCGCATTTTCAGCACATTCTCGAGCGTCGGCAGCAAATGCTCGAAGTTATGGCCGTCGATGGGACCGGCGTAGCGAAAGCCGAGTTCTTCAAAGAGCAGGCCGGGGAGAATGGCGCCTTTGGCCAGCTCTTCCGCCCGACGGGCGAGTTTCTCGACATCGTAGCCGATATGCGGAATTTTCCGGAGTAATTGGCCCGTTTCCTCCCGCATCTTCGTGTAGAATTCGCCGGTAAAGGTCCGGTTCAGATAGGAAGAAATGGCGCCGACGTTCTTGGAAATCGACATCTGATTGTCGTTGAGGATGACGATAAAATCTTTGCCGAGGCCTCCGGCGTGGTGCAGACCCTCGAGCGTCATGCCGGCAGTCATTGCCCCGTCACCAACCACGCAGACTACTTTATGTTTCAAACCTTGTTGTTCCCGGGCTTCGACCATGCCGTAGGCGGCCGATACGCCCGTGCCGGCATGCCCTGCATTGAAGGTATCGTAGACGCTCTCCTCACGCTTACAGAACCCGCTCAAGCCGCCATATTGGCGAAGCGTGTGGAACTGTTCCCGTCGACCGGTCAGGAGTTTATGGGCGTAGGCCTGATTGCTGGTATCCCAGACGATCTTGTCGTGGGGAGTGTCCAACAGATAGTGCAGCGCGACCGTTAATTCGACCACCCCCAGGTTTGACGCTAAATGTCCTCCGACGCTCGAGACCGCTCCAATGATTTGTTCTCTAAGTTCTTGGCAAAGTTTAGGAAATTGGGCGGGCTTCAGCCGCTTGAGGTCAGCCGGGCTGTGGATGGTCTTCAAGATCGACATAACGAAACTCCTTTGCGAGAGTTCATGCGCCAGGTAATCGGGCTGAGCAGGCTTGGCGAAGGGCTATGCGGTCTGCATGCTGGCAGAGTAGTCTCACATAACACTCCTGAGGTGTCAAGCCGATAGCACCCTTTCCGTCCGAACAGCGCCTCAACGGGCGAAGCGGTACGTAAGCAGGAGTCCTAGTGTAAAATCTGCCCCACCTCCGGTGATGAAGTCAATGTTCTCGATGGCATACGCCTGCCAAAGCCAATGTTCAGCTACACGGTAACTGAACCCAGCCACCAGCTCCGTGACGCCCTTATCGAAGATCTCGAGCCCGACATGACGGAAGGGGCTCGTGTAATAATCGAACTGCACGGTTAAGGACAGGTTTTCCGACCACAAATATTCCGCTGCCGCGATTCCTGTAATCGTGGGATATAAGGCAAGGCCGGCGATCCGGCCGGTCGGGAACACGCCATTGAAGTTGCCATGCAAAACCCACCGGTCTGACAGCGCTTTTTCCAGTGCCACGCCGAGGCCAAAATCCGGACTGCCGCTCCCGAAGAATTCGTGCTCTACGCCGGTGGGAACTTTGATTGCAGTTCGAACCGAGAGGGCGGGCATGAACGAGCTTTCCCGGAAGAGCTGATATTTGGCTTGGATCATGCTGTCGCCAAGGCCTAGTGCTCCCTTGGTCCCATTGACGATCTGCTGCCCGTTGCGGGAAACGTTATAAATGTAGCTCACCTGGCTGAGCGTACTGCGGGCGGGAGAGAGGCCGGTCGTCGCCTTTTCCACGGCTTCGATCATCCCGGACATAAAGCCGGTATACCGGTACAACATGGGGATCTCGACGGCAACTTCAAGCCTCGAAGTTGCCCCATAGCGCAGAAAGAGCCCAGTTCGGAGCGTTTCGAATTTGACCTGCGCAGTTGGCCCCGCCGAGAGTTCGGAATACACCGCCGCAGTTTCAGCGAGCTCCAGGCGCACGTCCAGCCCGCCCTTAGGCAGGACCGTCGCGCGGTCTCCGGGCATATTGAGCACTAATTGCTGAAGCGGATTGAAGTTTCGTACGGGAAAGGGCCCAAATCCTTCGCCGAGCACCAGGCAGGGACTGAGGCACAGGACGACCGTCAACGCGGTGCCCGCTACGCGGCGCACGTGATCCGTCGGCGAACCATCGAAGCGGCCCATTGCCTAATAGGGGAAGTCGAGACCGGCGAAAACAGCGCCCCCCTCCTTGCTCCATCCATAATCGATGCGGCCGACGACATTCGGCCGTACAATGCCGCGAAATCCGATGCCGGGCGTCACACGGTAATCCTTGAAACTGACGTCTTTATAGCTATTGAACACTTGACCCGAATCTACGAACGGGGCGATTTCAAAATCGGCCGCCACGCCCGCGATCTTGGCCCTCGCAAGATGGATGCGCTCTTCAACACTCGCCGAGATCAAATGCTTGTCGATGAAACGGTCGCCGCCGTACCCGCGGAGGTTGTTCTGGCCTCCCAGCGAACTCTGCTCGAAGAACGGCACGTCCGTGCCGAGTGTGGCCTGCAAGTCGGCGCGGACGACCAAAATGGCCCGCTTTGACTCGCTCGGAAATAGTTTCTTAATCTCCAATTCGTAGCGGGAATAGATCGGATGAGCGCTGTTATGGAGGTTCTGATTCAGCTCAGCATACGCGGTCACAGCCATGCCGTCTGTCGGGGACGTGAGATTGTTCCTTGTATCGTAGTAGAAGGTGGCACGGTGTCCGAGGATGAGCGATTCGCCTTGCACCCCGGGTACCGTCGGGTACACCTCGCCCGTGAACGGCAGGTCGGTCGCGCCTCTTTGTAGGCTGACCTGACGGATGCGCTGTCCAACGGCAATCTGCGTCACCTCGTTGGCGTAGACCCCGAACCGCCAGTTGCCCCTGGCCTCGCGAGCGGTATAGTTCGTTTCACCGGATTCCAAGGTTGTCTGGCCTAGCCCGAAGAACCGGGAGGTCGCGTTCTTGAAAAAAGTGCCGCCGAAGTTGAGAAAGTATCGACCGTTACTGAACGCGGGATCCGTGTAGTTGAAGACGAGCTTGCGTTCAATTTTCTCCGAGAGCGAGGCGATGAACTGCATTGTCCGGCCACCCGTATCGTAGCGAAACAGGTTAAAGGTGCCTCTCCATCCTACAATCGTGTTCCTGATCAACATCGGAGCCATCAAGTATTTTAGCTCCCCGTCCGGATCGGTGATGAGGATAGGCACGATCAGTCCAGCATCGCTCCCATCGTTCTTGGAGGAGGAGACGGACGGAATCGGAAACACCTGAGTGTCCGCATGGGCGGGACTCACTGATACGGCCGCCGTCCCTACGAGCAGGCATACAAGAAAGACGGCGATGCCGCGCAGGGTTGTCATGAGCGGTCAGGTGGAACTGTTTACGGGGATTTGATCTTTTCGGATTTCTTGCGAAGTTGGTCGAGGAGGTCGGCGTAGCTGCCGTTGCGGAGGATCTTGCTGAACTGGCCGCGATAATTGTTCACGAGGCTTACGCCGTCGACGACAACGTCATAGACGCGCCAGGCCGAACCTTTGTGGAGCAGACGGTAGTCGAGCGGGATCTCCGTCTTCCCCGTCAAGACCTTTGTTCGGACTTCGGCATACTCCTTTTCGGTCCGCTCGTTGATGTACTGGACGCCGTCCCCAGTGTACGATTCGATCTTGTCGGCGTAGGTGTTCACGAGCAGGGTCTGAAAGAGCGAGACGAATTCCTGCCTCTCTTTTTCGGATAGGTTTGCCCAGGACGTCCCCAGCGACCGCCGGGACATTTCCTCATAGTCGAACCGTTCGCCGACGACCTTCTCGAGCAGCTGCCGGCGCTCGTTGGCTTTGGCCGGCTGTTTGAGGCTTTGATTCGCAAGGATGCGGAGCACTTCGTCGATCGTGCCCCTCATCGCCTCCGTCGCTTCCCCGGCGATCGCAGGCGCCGCCGCCACGGCCATGACGAGAACAAGCGCCGTCACCACGGCCAGCCCTTTCAGTAGTCCGCCGGTCTTGCACTCAACATCCGTATCCGTCTTCATAGAATCGCTCCTCTTACGCTTGCGCCACCGTCGGCCGAGACAGCGCCGCACGGTCACTTCACATTACCATGGACGTATTGGCTGACCAACTCCTCGAGATCAAGACCGGACTCGGTGTCGCGAATGGTGTCGCCGGGTTTGAGCGGATCGCCGCCTCCTCCGGGCGACAACGCGAGGAATTTCTCTCCGATGATGCCGCGCGTTTTGATGGACGCAATCGTATCCGTGTAGAGCTTGACCTTGTCGTCCACAGCGAGCGTCACGGCGGCCCGATCCTCATTGAGCGCGATCGACCGAACGCGGCCGACCTCGACGCCGGCAATTTCGACGGC
>DATELB010000278.1:0-6330 GCA_035277085.1 Nitrospira sp.
TTGCATCTGGAAAAAAAGTTCGTAGAGCACGCTGAAGACGCCGACCGTGCCGCTGACCCACAAGCCCCAGCGCGAAAAGCTCGTCCCGTAGTTGCTCGTGACTTTCCAGGCGAGCTGACCCCAAGGATGCTTCCCTTCCATCTTGGCCCACGTCACACGAGCGTTGCGCTCGTTCAAGTACTCTGCTTCTGACCAGCCGAGCTCCCCAACTTCTGCGAAACAATGATTGGCGCGCGAGTAGGAGCGGACGGCCAAGTGTTGAAGCTCGTGCTGCGATGTGCCGTTCGTCCGGCTTGCGGCGCGCTCCGCCTGACGGCCGGCGCTGGAATAGGCCCGGGCGGCCTGCGTGAATTGGCCGATTCGATGCAGCTGTTGGCCGGCCTGATGATAAGCGCGCGCGGACTCGGCGGCATCGCGGGGCTCGAGAAAGTGGGCGGCCGCCAGGAAATAGAAGGCCGACTGCATCACCTCCGAGCGCGCATCTTTTTGTCCAAACGCCTCGGCTTTCCGCAGGACGGCCTCGGCGGATTCCGCTGCGGCCAGTTCCATTTCGCCCTGTCGATAAAATTCTTGAGCGAGAGGATCGGTGAAAGTCTGCTCAGCCATCTGATCGGTTCGAGATTGGGTGGTTGTGGAACGCCATATTACTCGAAAGATCCTGTGGCAGGAAAGCCCGTCTGAAGCTGGGGGCCATTGACAGCCCTTGGTTTGGAGCGAGAAGATGGATGTCGAAGGCCTCATCGCCGGGTGGAAATCATGCAAGCTCTGCTGTTTCTCCCCCTGCTGCTCCTCTCGGCCTGCGTGCTGATCATCCCACCGGAATGCCGATACCTGAAAGCGGCGCAGAACCGTGCCACGATGGCGGAGGTGCAAGAGCGCCTGGGGGTGCCGTTGGCCAAGAACGACATCCCCAATGGGGCGACGTGGCTCTATGAAGTTCGAGAGGAGCAGCCGACGCATCGTGGCACGCCGACCGGATTCTGGTGCGACGAATACCGAGTGAATTTCGACTCGAGCGGCGTGTTACGCGATTGGACCCACCGTTCGTTTTTCCATAAAGGAGAATTACAGCCGGAACCTTGCCGGGCGGGATACGAACGACTGGCGCTGTAAGCACACAACTCTTTGGTTTAACGTGTTCCCCGCCCAGCCACCTTAGCGTTGATAGCAGGACGGGATCGCTTCGAGGCAGTCACGAAGCAGTCTTGCCGGCTCATAGGAGCCGGCCAGGGGAGCAAGGTCTTGGTATGCCTCGAACCCCCACTGGCGCCGGTTGGTTTGGATGAGCTGATCGGCCGCAATGACGGCATGAATGGTCGGGGGCAGATCGCCCTGCGGGACTCGGGCCGGCACGCTGTGAACCGGCACGAGATTGATCTGTTTGCTGATGCGTCGTCCTGCCGAGTCTTCCACGACGATGCGAGCCGGCCCTTCCCGAATGCCTCCCGGAGGCCAGGGGAGCTCGAGGCGCCACTCGTGTATGCTCTCCTGTGTGGCGAGTGGCCTTCCCTCTCCGGACAACACTTGGACGGCAAACGGAGCAGTGCCGCCTTCCCATGCGAGATGGATGGTCATGCGATGGGAAGCAAACCGGCTGACGTCGTTCTCCACAACCGGCATGGACAACGGCCCTTCGTGGCCACGACTGCTCGTGCTGACTGGCACCGAAGACCGCACATACTGACTCGTCAGTTTGCCGCCAAGCGACATCAATGTCGAACGGAGGCGCGTTAAGAACGCCGGCGGTGCCTCGACGGGCGGGACCCGATAGGGAGAATCCTTCTCGGCAATGACGACACGGCGATTTCCCAGTTGAAGGTAGAGTTCGCTGCCCCGTTTAAGAAACACGCGGTCGTCTACCCGTAGAGGAAGCAGGATCGCCGGTTGCATTGATTTTCCGTCTCTGTCGATCCGAATGTCCTTGATATCGCCGGCAATCCGCTCGATGTACCCCACGTCCCTGGAGGGCGCAGGCTTGGTCGCAGCCTCGGCCAGCCATCCGTCGATCAGCGGTAGGAAAAGCGCGGCAAGCATCAATGCCGCAATGTCACCCGAGTGAGGCATACTGACTCGCTGGTGAAATGCTTCTCGATGTTCCTTAGTTTGCATGTCGATGCCGACGAATGACCGGTGGGGGGGTGACATCCATGTCGATGAACATCTGATATGCCTGCAACACGAAGAGCGGGAAGACCACGTCGAGCCACCACCCGTACTGGAAGAGCCAGAGACTTAGCGGCAGCAGCACCGCGTTGAGGATCAAGGCTGAAACTTGTGCACCCCAAGTCGTGGTAAAGAACGAGAACGAGAGGCTGAATACCATGATTAAGGCCAACAATCCGGACCATCGGACGAATCGGCTTACTTCCTGAAATTGCCCGAATTCCATGAGGGCATTGATCTGGTTGATGACGACCATGGCTCCGGCCATTTCTCCGATCGGGGTCTGGTGGAGATCTTTTCCGGCTTCATAGCTGCTGCCGATGACCACCGTCTTGCCGGCTACCAGTTCGGGGCTGACGGGTTGAGTGCCCCGTTCGGTGATCAGCAGAGCCGGAACACGTGAGAACGAATCGGCAAGGCTCGTGGAAGTTTGGAATTTATAGAAGATTCGTTGTTCCAGATCTGACGGTCTTGAGCTCAGCACAAGACGCTTTTTCAGAATCCCGTCATACAGCATCCAGGGCTCAGGCGATGAGGTTCTGGACGCGACCAGTGATGAACCAGCCGGGAGGCAAATCGCGGTTGAAGGAGCAAACCGGCGCCGGAGCTCTTCCTCAAACGAAGCGGGAGTGAATGCCCCCCGACTCATGAGCGGGGTTCGCAACACCGCCCATGACAGCAGCGCCATGGATGGAATCGCGTGGGGCGTGCCATCGAGACAGGTCGGCTCAAACAACCTCCAATTCCGGACGAGACCGTCGTCGTCCCGGTCGCTCAAAGGGGAGGCCCAGTGGAGAACCTTCGAGATGCTGACGACGTCCTCCAGGAAATCAGACGGCCGCTCCTCCCTCAAGGCCGCCACTTCCGCAGAATCTTTCAGACTGACGTCCGACGGCGCTCGAGGACCGATCGTACGAGCAAAAATCATATGAGGAAACGGAGTTTGGGACTGCGCGCCGGCTGACGTCGGCTGAGGCCCAACAGAATAGCGGCGGAGGTAGGCGGCCAAGGCCAGATCGGGATCGACGGGATGCGATGGCTCATGGCGGGTGATCGAGGCAGAGGCAGTCATGCCTCCGAGCGGAACGTGCTTGGCAAGCTCCACGTCGATGACCAGTAGCTTCGCCGGTGCTTCAGCGGCGAAGCGAATCAGTTCCAGGAGCTTGTCTCGGGGAACGAACAGTGGTTCCCCCCACGCCCGATAGGTGCGCTCATCGATGTCCAAAAACACGAAGCGCTCATGGCCGGCGGGAGAGAGATCAAACCGGTCCTGCCAAAACTTGATGGCCCAGTCGGTTGCCGTGGTCTCGGCTCCCGCCAATCCGGGCACGTAGGGCCGGGCGAAGGAGAGTACTGCCGCCGCGACCGATCCAATCAACAGGCTTTTGAACAGATGTTGCGCAAAAGGCGGGAGGAGACACCATCGGCGTCGGAGCGGCGCTAGGGCGGGATGGGCTGTGAGTGCCGCGAGTCTCGCCGCCAACCAACCCATGGATGCAATTGCCGATCGAACTCGGCATCCTCAGTGCGTCGCGCGGGCCTAGTCTAGCAGAGTCGATATCGGATAAGGTACTGCGCGCAGCGGATCGGCCGGGGAGGCTTGTCGTGCGGGGTCTGATGGTCGGGAGGCGTCCATTGCTGCCGGCACTCACCGTGGTCGGTGCAATGGCCTGCCTCTCTTGGTTGGCAACGGCCGAGCGGCTCCTGGCTGCTGCGGACGAGAGAGGTGCCAGACGAGCACTGCTCGTCGGCATCGACCGGTACACGACAGGAGAAAGTAAGACGGGGGACACCGCCGGCGCCCGCGGCCGGCGTCACTGGAGAGACCTCAAGGGATCGGTCAACGACGTGCGGGCGTTCCGGGAGGTGCTGATCCACCGCCAAGGGTTTCACCCACAGGATATTCTCGTCTTGGAAAATGAGGCGGCGACCAGGGATGCCATCCTCGGAGCCTTCCGCCGCCACTTGATTTCCCCGGCGAAAGCCGGCGACCACAGTGTCTTTTACTACGCTGGGCACGGATCGCGCGTGCGTAACTCCCGCTCATCGGAGCTGGACGGCAAGGACGAAACCATCGTTCCGGCTGACGCCAATCGACATGTCGGAGACCGCGTCATCGCCGACATTCGCGACAAAGAATGGGATCGGCTGTTCAGCGAGGTCTTGGATCGGGGCGCCTGGCTTACCGCGTTCTTTGACAGCTGCCACAGCGGATCGATCTCACGCAGCGCGGCGCCGGCGACGGTCTCAACCAGATACCTCGATGAGGATGACCGCGACGTGGCCGAACTGCTGGAGCCGGACGTGCCGGCTCATGTCGCTGGGATGGAGCCGGAAAACCGCGATGGAGCCCTGATTATCTCCGCCGCCCAAGAGGATCAGGAGGCCAAGGAAACGGTACGCCTGTCCGGTGGCATCAAAGAGTGGCATGGGGCGTTCTCGCTGGCATTGATCCAGTCGCTCAATGAACTGCCACAGGTGAATGCCGATCGATTGTTCGACCGGGTCACCGCGCGTCTGCTTGCGGATGGATATCAACAAGAGCCTGCGCTTGCCGGGACGGGTTTGCGGCGCCACACGCCCTTGTTCGGCGAAACGGGCGTGACGACCGACAACAGCATCCGGATTAACGTGATCCAAGCCTATGCCGCCGACGATGTGGAGCTGCAGGGCGGCGTTGCGATCGGGCTCACGCCGGATACGGAACTCATTCGTGTGTCCAATTCATCGGATCCGGAGCTGCGAATCCGCGTCACGGAGGTCCGCGGTCTTGCGAAAAGTCGCGGCCAAGTCGTCAAAGGAGAGTGGCGACGCCTTCATGCCGGGGATGAGCTTGAACTGGTCCGCAAGGGCGTCGTGGCTGGCTCGGCCTTGCCCGTTTGGATCCCTCCTGCGAGTGGAGATCAGGGGGCGGCCAAGGCATTTGCGGCAGAACTGAAGCGCGTGTTACCCGCGAATGGCGTGACGTTGGTGGACGATCCTACGGTCTCGGGACCGACGCATGTGCTGAGTTGGGACGGCACGCAGTGGATATTGTGGTCCGACGCTCCGCGTCCGTGGACAGCCGGCCGTGCGCCGCAGGTGGAAGCCATCGTGAACCGAATGAAGGCTGCGGTACGACGTCCGGTTCTCTTCTTCAGCATGCCTCCAACGAGCACCCTTGTGAAGACGCTCAGTGAGCGGCTGGTCAAGGTGGGTGCGACCGCCACGGCGACTCCGGACGAAGCGCTATACATGCTGACGGGACGCCTTGCCGGCTTCGATCCCGAGTATGCATGGGTCTCGACCAGATTGGTTCGTACCGGTGAGAATGGGAGCGGCCGTGTCATGCCTCTCCCAGCCCGCTCCGGTTGGAGCGCGTCTCCCGGGAAGAGAGAAAATTGCGAGGCCGGCGGCCTGGAGGATTGTCTCGCACGGCTCGCGAAAGTTCACTACTGGCTCACCATCGAAGCTGCTTCGAGAGACGATCGCTTTCCCTACCGGTTGGCACTCAAAGGGCTGGCAGACGACCGTACCATCGAGCGCGGTGATCTTATCGAAGGCCGCTATCGCCTGGTCCTTCGTGCCGAGCCCGAGGCTATTGAACGAATCGGACGGGCATTGGGACTGCAGTCGCGGTATGTATACGTGTTCGTGATCGATCAGGAAGGACGAGTCACGCAACTGTTTCCGAATGCCGGCAGCCGCGAGCGTGAGCACCTTCTGCCCCGTCCGGAATCCTTGAAGCGGCCTGGGAATGAATTGGCCGAACTTCCATTCGGCGACTCCGGGGTGATTTCCGTCCACGCGCCCTTCGGAACAGATACCTACCTCATGATCACATCGGCCCAGGCGATGCCTCACTTGGAAGAACTGCTCGAGGCCGGGCCGGTAGTGATCGAGGCATCCATCATGCGTGGAGGAGGAAGCGACTGGTCGATCGACCGCCTGTTGCTTCGCACTGTGCCTGCTTCCCCTTGAACCGTCGGCATAGGTCAGCTTCCAGTCTCGGCCCTTGACGCCATGAGCCCACTTCTATACCTTTGCAGGGCTTTTTAGTCCGGATAGGCGATAAAAGGACCTTCATGCGCGGACGAGCTTCCGTTCGTTCCTTCTGGCTCATCCTCATTCTCGTCGCATCGATCGGAGCAAAAGGCTGCCCGACTCACGTCGGATGCGGCGTGTCGG